>NZ_RZSR01001631.1:0-656 GCF_004023265.1 Mesorhizobium sp. M1A.F.Ca.IN.020.06.1.1 | reverse complement strand
CCCGTTCCCGATATCAACTATGTCGGCCTTTTGGAGGACCGCGCCACGCTGCGCATCTCCTCGCAGCACATCGCCAACTGGCTGCGCCACAAGGTGTGCTCGGAGATCCAGGTCCGGGATTCGCTGCAGCGCATGGCGGCGATCGTCGATCGCCAGAATGTCGGCGACCCGTTCTACCGGTCGATGGCGCCGGATTTCGACAAGTCGATCGCCTTCCAGGCCGCCTGCGACCTGGTGTTCAAGGGGACAGTCCAGCCCAACGGTTACACCGAGCCGGTGCTGCATGCGCGCAGGCTGGAGCTGAAGGCGAAGCACCGGGCGGGGTAGCGCCGGAAATCCGCGCCAGGGACCTTACGCCGCCTGCGCCATGCGCTCCGCGCTCATGCGGTAGGAGATCGCCTCGGCGAGATGGATGCGGCCGACGGTTTCGCTGGCGTCGAGATCGGCGAGCGTCCGCGCGACCTTCAGCACGCGGTGATAGGCTCGCGCCGAGAAGGCGAGCTTTTCGCTGGCGTCCTTGAGCAGCGTCAGCCCGGCGGCGTCGGGCCTGGCGATCGCCTCGACGACCGAAGGCGGGCAGTGCGCGTTGGTGGTGGCCGCCGCACCCAGCCTTTCCAGCCGCTCGCGCTGCATGGCCCGGGCGCGCGCCACGCGCT
>NZ_RZSR01001630.1:0-656 GCF_004023265.1 Mesorhizobium sp. M1A.F.Ca.IN.020.06.1.1 | reverse complement strand
GAACACGATGATGACGGCAACGGCATATTTCTCGAAATCATTGCCGCTGCCCATCGCCGGTCCCATGGCGTTGAGATTCGGCAGATCGTCCGGATCAAAGGGGCTGGCCGAGCCGTATTCGTCTTGACCGAGGGATTCGCGCATCATTCGTTCTCCGCTGAGCGGCAACAAACCATCAACGCTAGCCAAGTGCAACCGGCAACGCAGCCGCCATCACGCGTTCGCCACCCGGCTGGTGCCAACGTGCCACGGTTTCCTGGATAGCCTCAACGCCGAGGGCTTCGATCGGGTTCCACAAGCTTGATCTCTCTGGAAAAATCGCTGCGCACGATGCCGTGCCGCTGCAGCTTGTCGTAGAAGGTCTTGCGCGGAATGCCAAGCGCCTCGATCGTACGCCGGACATCGCCGCCATTGCGGCCAAGTGTCTCGCGGATGATCTCGGCCTCGTAGCGCTCCAGCCGTTCCGGCAAGGGCATCGAGACGTCCAAATCTGTCGGCTGAGCGGCGGGGCTGCTGCCGATCTCTTCCAGTCCGAGCACGAAGCGCTCGGCAAAATGGGCGAGCTCGCGGACATTGCCCGGCCAGTCGTGTTCGCGCAGATGGCGCTGGACGGCGGCCGGCGCCGCGGGCACCTGGCGATGAAAGCGGGCAGCGGC
>NZ_RZSR01001629.1:0-657 GCF_004023265.1 Mesorhizobium sp. M1A.F.Ca.IN.020.06.1.1 | reverse complement strand
CTATGACGCAAAGCAGCCGGAAAACGCTACGCTGACCGAAGGCAAATGGTGGCCGCAGGACTATTCCGGCGAGCCGCTGGTGTCGTTCTCGGCCGAGGAAGGCAAAGCGATCGGGCTGAAGCTCGGCGACACGGTCACGGTCAACGTGCTCGGCCGCAACGTGACGGCAAGAATAGCCAGCTTCCGCCAGGTCGAGTGGGAAACCATGGGTATCAATTTCGTCATGATCTTCTCGCCCAATACGTTCGCCGGCGCGCCGCATGGCTGGCTGGCGACGCTGACCGACCGAAAGGCCACCACGGCCGACGACGCGCGGCTGCTCAACGCTGTCACCCGCGCCTTTCCGGCAGTGACGACGGTGAGGGTCAAGGACGCGCTCGACATCGTCAACCGGCTGGTCGCGCAGCTGGGCACGGCGATCCGCGCCGCAGCCGGCGTGGCGCTGATCGCCTCCGTGCTGGTGCTCTCCGGGGCTTTGGCCGCCGGCAACCGGGCGCGCATCCACGACGCGGTGGTGCTGAAGACGCTCGGCGCGACAAGGAGGACGCTGATTGCGGCCTTCTCGCTGGAATATGTGCTGATCGGTCTTGCGACCGCGCTGTTCGCGCTTGCCGCGGGCGGCGTCGCGGCGTGGTTCGTGGTGGCCCGCATCATGAC
>NZ_RZSR01001628.1:0-658 GCF_004023265.1 Mesorhizobium sp. M1A.F.Ca.IN.020.06.1.1 | reverse complement strand
GTCTGCGACATATCCAAGTTCCTGTATCAAGAGATTGTCTTCATGCGGATTGCTCAACCGCTAACGATTGGGGTGCGGCGACGGGCGTCCGCCGTGAAAGATGGATCCCGGCCAACATGCAGCGAACCGAGCCTCCCGCGAGCTCGATGGTCGCAACATCGAACGGCATCAGTCTCGCGGATTGCTCGATTGCCAATATCTGGTCGGGCCGCAGGGCCGCACGGGCCCTGGCTGAGAGCGCAAGTATACGGCTCTCCCTTGCCTCAAGCTCGATGGCATTGCCGGCGAATTTCTCGATCTGATTGATCTTCAGTTCGATGACCTGACGGCCGGTTTCTTCCAGCCTGGCCACGATTTCCCGGCAACGCCTCTTATCGGAAATCGAATCCGTTCCCAGCAGGGCGAAATCGGTACCGATGCACATCAGCACATTGGTGTGGTAGATGGGCTTGCCAGCGCGGTCAACGGCGTCGAAGACCATCGGCTCAAAGTTGAAGTGCGTGCAGAAGCGTTCAAGGGCAACATCGTTGGCCCTGTTCGAGCGGACCACATAGGCGACGCGGGCAATGTGATCGAGCACCATCGCGCCGGTGCCCTCGAGAAACACGTTATCCTTTTCAAGGCCGGAATAGTCGATAACGTCTTGAACCCGGTATTC
>NZ_RZSR01001627.1:0-658 GCF_004023265.1 Mesorhizobium sp. M1A.F.Ca.IN.020.06.1.1 | reverse complement strand
GCGATATGGCCCTCCACATCGCCGATGAAGCGCAGCGTCAGATGATAGTTTTCGACGTCGATCCAGCGGGCTCCGGGCAGGCCGCCCCGGAGCAGCGAGAGTGAAAGCGCGGCATCACGCGGAATTTCGAGGGCGGTGAAAAGACGCGGCATGGGAAGCCTCCTGTCCTCGAATCGAAACTCTCGCCCCTAGCGAATCATCGATAGCCATGCGGGGCAAGCGGTTTGTTGTCCACAAGCTTTCCCCTGGGGAAACCGTGGCGTTTTGGTCCCATCACGCGCCGCCCTTGGCGGCGATGGCTTTTTCCACGACCGGTAGAATGCCTTTGACCATGACGTCTATTCCCTTCGGGTTGGGATGAAGACCGTCCTCCAGCTGCATGGCCGGGTGGCCGGCGACCCCGTCAAGAAAAAACGGATAGAGCGGAACGGCGTATTTCGCGGCAAGCTTCGGGTAGATGGCGTCGAAGGCCTTCTGGTACTCGGCGCCCAGATTGGGCGCTGCAAGCATGCCTGCCAGGAGCACCGGAATGTTCCGCTGCTTCAACTTGGCCAACATAGCGTCGAGATTTTTCTCGGCGATCTCGGGCGACACGCCGCGCAGCATGTCGTTGGCGCCGAGCTCGAGGATGACGAGCCCGGTGCCGTCGGGCACCGAC
>NZ_RZSR01001626.1:0-660 GCF_004023265.1 Mesorhizobium sp. M1A.F.Ca.IN.020.06.1.1 | reverse complement strand
TCCCTGCCCTGCAGGTCCGGCGGCAGCGGCTGCTCGACCTTGATGTCGGGCGTGATGCCCTTGCCCTGGATCGACTTGCCCGACGGCGTGTAATAGAGCGCGGTGGTGAGCCTGAGCGCGCCGTTCTCGCCGAGCGGGATGATGGTCTGCACCGAACCCTTGCCGAACGACTGCGTGCCGACGACGGTGGCGCGGCGCAGATCCTGCAGCGCGCCGGCGACGATCTCGGACGCGCTTGCCGAGCCGCCATTGACCAGCACGATCAGCGGCTTGCCGCCGATGTCGTCGTTCTGCTTCGGCTTGGCGTCGAAGCGGGTAACGTCCTTCGGATCGCGGCCGCGGGTCGAGACGATCTCGCCGCGCTTCAGGAAGGCGTCCGACACGCTCACCGCTTGGTCGAGCAGGCCGCCCGGATTGAGGCGCAGGTCGAGCACATAGCCCTTCAGCTTGTCGTTGGGCACCTGCTTCTTGATGTTCTCGATGGCGTTCTCGAGATCGTCATAGGTCTTCTCGGTGAAGGAGGTGATCTTCATGTAGCCGATGTCATTCTCGACCCGGTACTTCACCGCCTTGACCTTGATGATGTCGCGCACGACCGTGAGCTCGATCGGCTTGTCGGCGCCCTGGCGCAGGATGGTGAGCTTGATCGGCGTATTGACC
>NZ_RZSR01001625.1:0-661 GCF_004023265.1 Mesorhizobium sp. M1A.F.Ca.IN.020.06.1.1 | reverse complement strand
CGATCAGACCGCCACCGCCAGCCGGGCATACCAGCGCATTGGCCGTGGCATTTCGATGTGCCAACTGATTAGCAATTTCGAGGCCGATCGTGCCTTGTCCTGACATCAGCACATAGTCGTCATATGGAGGAACAAGCACTGCTCCGGTCTCGTCCGCCACATCGCGTGCGATCTTGGCTCTGTCAACCGTGACCCGGTCATAGGTGATAACCTTCGCGCCGTATTCAGCGGTGTTGCGCAGCTTCACCGCAGGAGCATCATTGGGCATCACAATGGTTGACGCGATACCAAGCTCCGAAGCGGCCGCAGCGACGCCTTGGGCATGGTTACCGGATGAAAACGCCACGACGCCGGCTGCTCGCTCCGCCTCGGTCAAGGAAGCAATTTTCACGTACGCGCCTCGGATCTTGAACGAACCAGTACGCTGAAGGCACTCCGCTTTAACGAGGAGGCGAAAACCCATCCGTTTATTGAGCAGCTCAGACTCCAACAAGGGTGTGACAAGCGTCACCCCCTCAAGCCTGCGAGCGGCCTTGGCTATCATGTCGAAGTTAAGCATTCTCTTACTCTTTGAACTAAGGTCGTCGTGCGAATGGGGAATTGGCTAATCCGAGCCAGGCTGAGCCGGAGCAGATGTTTCGTGGCCGATACTCTCTGAAGC
>NZ_RZSR01001624.1:0-662 GCF_004023265.1 Mesorhizobium sp. M1A.F.Ca.IN.020.06.1.1 | reverse complement strand
TGCTGGCGCACCAGTGACAGCACCAGCCTTTCATTGTGGTCGCGCATGCCGCTCTGGTTCGTGCCGCGATGCAGCCGGCTCTCCAGAGCCTCGGGCGAACCGTGCCTCGCAATGCCGGTCTCCACCCTGTTCCTCCCGTCGGTTTCCCCACACTGGCTTTTCGTTCAGAATGAGTGAACAGCGCAAGTCTGTCAATAATAAATAAGAGTGATTTAATTATTGACAGATGATGCGGACTGGTGTCTTTTGGGGTGGCGTCCACGCTGGGAAAAATGGTTGGATGCGCTCGAGGCGCCGGGTTGGCCGGCGTCCGGAATGGTTCCATTGGGAGGAAATCGTGACCAAGAAATCGCTGCTGAAGTCCACCGTATTCGCGGCGGCCGGGCTGGGCCTGCTCGCATTCGCCTCGTCCGCATCGGCTGCGGGCGTCGGCGCCTGCCTGATCACCAAGACCGACACCAATCCCTTCTTCGTGAAGATGAAGGAAGGCGCCACCGCCAAGGCCAAGGAACTCGGCGTCGACCTGAAGACCTATGCCGGCAAGATCGACGGCGACAGCGAGAGCCAGGTCGCGGCGATCGAGAGCTGCATTGCCGACGGCGCCAAGGGCATCCTGATCACCGCCTCTGACACCAAGGGCATCGTGCCGACGGTGAAGAAGG
>NZ_RZSR01001623.1:0-665 GCF_004023265.1 Mesorhizobium sp. M1A.F.Ca.IN.020.06.1.1 | reverse complement strand
GGGCGGCTGCGGCAGGCGCTGCCGCTGGTCATTGTCACCGAAAACCTGCTCGACCCGGAAAACCGGGTGATCCTCGACAAGAACGAGAACGCTTTCGTCAGCTTCAAGGGAGCCTCCGACTATGCAACCAAGGGCATGGCCAAGGCGCTCGAGAGGCTGCCGGCGCTGCTCAACCCTCTTCCGGTCGAGCAGATATTCGATCGCGGCATAAGGCCGACCGAATCGCATGTGCAGGGCACCTTGCGGATGGGCACCGGCCCCGCCGACTCGGTGGTCGACCGCGACATGATCCACCACCAGCTCCGGAACCTCGTCGTCGTCGGCACCAGCACCTATCCGAGCTGTTCCTGCGCCAACCCAAGCCTGACCGCCGCGGCGCTTTCGCTGCGGGCGGCGAGCCGGCTGGCATGAAGGAGGGGTCGATGAAGATCACGCGACGCACCGCATTGGCCGTTGTTGCCGGCGGCATTGCTTCGACCGGCATCGCCGCTGCGGCCGTATCGTCCTTCTCGGATGAGGATCTGGTCCGCCTCACGCTCGAGAAATACTTCGGCCCGCTCAACATGCGCATCGAGCACCTGCAGCAATTCGTGCTCGAATTCCGCAACCGCAACCCGTGGATATTCCCGAGCGAAAAGCTGGCGGACGCGGTGACGCTTTTGGAG
>NZ_RZSR01001622.1:0-671 GCF_004023265.1 Mesorhizobium sp. M1A.F.Ca.IN.020.06.1.1 | reverse complement strand
GTCATGGACAGGGGGGACGGGCTTGTCGCGGCTGCGTTCGCCCTGTACGTCATCGGTTGGATTGCGGCGGGCGCCGACCATCCGGCAATGGGGCTGTTTCCGAACTGACTGGCGTCGCCAATGGGCGAAAACGACGCGTGCCAGGGATTCGCCCGGATTGATGCCACAGTCGCGGCGGACTGTCGCGCTGGGCGAATTTTGAGGGCATGACTTGAACGAGATTCTTCACGCGCTCTTCAGCACGCAAGGCTTTGTCCTCGGCACCCTTGTGCCGTTCCTGTTCGTGCTCACCGTCGTGGTGTTCGTGCATGAGATGGGCCACTACCTCATCGGCCGCTGGTGCGGCATCGGCGTCAAGGCTTTTGCCATCGGCTTCGGCCCGGAGCTCTTCGGTTTCAACGACCGCCACGGAACCCGCTGGAAGCTTTGCGCCATTCCGCTTGGCGGCTACGTGAAATTCGTCGGCGACATGAACGCGACATCGAGCCAGCCGAGCACCGAGGACCTCGAATCGCTGAGCGAGGCCGAGCGCGAGGTCGCCTTCCACACCCAGCCGATCTGGAAACGCGCGGCGACCGTCGTCGCCGGGCCGCTGTTCAATTTCCTGCTGACGATCGCCGTGTTCGCGGTGCTGTTTTCGCTCTATGGCCGCCCGGTGATGGAGCCTATGG
>NZ_RZSR01000162.1:0-8417 GCF_004023265.1 Mesorhizobium sp. M1A.F.Ca.IN.020.06.1.1 | reverse complement strand
GCGTGGACTAGCCGGAAAATCACGCAGGGGTGTTTCCGACCGGGGCGGCATGGCGAGCCCGGCCGGAAAGCCGGCTTAGGCCAGGTCGACGTCGAGGATCGCCATCGAGAAATTATAGTCGCCGTCGTCCTCGTCCTTGAAGACGATGCCGAGGAATTCGTCACCGACATAGACCTCGGCAGAGTCTTCCTTGCGCGGGCGCGCCTTCACCTGCAGCTTGGGATTCTGGAAGACGCGCTTGAAGTAGGCGTCCAGCTTTCTGATTTCGTCTGGCTTCAAAAGTCTTCTCCGAATGCGGCTGTTCGTTGGAACGCGCTTCTGACACGCCGACGATGGCGATGTAAAGGCAAGCCGGCAGCATTACAACCGAGCCTTGAGTGGCGACCGGACTCCGGCCACTGGCGATGACCGCAGAATCAGATGTCGAAGCTGACGACGTGGTCCATCGTCTGCGAGGGCAGGAGCTGGTCCATCTGTCGCGAGGGCTGGTCGCAGCCGGTCTCTCCGACGACACGCGCCGGCACGCCGGCAACCGTCTTGTTATGCGGCACGGGCGAAAGCACCACCGAACCGGCCGCGATCTTCGAGCAATGGCCGATCTCTATGTTGCCGAGGATCTTGGCGCCGGCGCCGATCAGCACGCCGCGGCGGATCTTCGGATGGCGGTCGCCGCTGGCCTTGCCGGTGCCGCCCAGCGTCACGCCGTGCAGGATCGAGACATCGTCCTCGATGACGGCGGTCTGGCCGACCACCAGGCCGGTGGCGTGATCGAGAAAAATGCCCTTGCCGATGCGGGCGGCCGGGTTGATATCGGTCTGGAACACCGAGGACGAGCGGCTCTGCAGGTAGAGCGCGAAGTCCCTGCGGCCCTGGTTCCACAGCCAATGCGCCAAACGGTGCGTCTGGATGGCATGAAAGCCCTTGAAATAAAGCACCGGCATGATGAAGCGGTCGCAGGCAGGGTCGCGATCGTAATAGGCTTGGATGTCGACGCGGACCGTCGTGCTCCACTCCGGATCGTCGGCAAGCATGGCCTTGAAGGTCTGGCGGATGAGGTCGGAGCCGATATCCTGATGCGCCAGGCGCTCGGCCAGGCGGTGAATGACCGCTTCTTCCAGGCTCTCCTGGTTGAGGATGGTGGAATAGAGGAAAGCAGCCAGCAACGGATCGCGGTTTACCGCTTCCATCGCCTCATCCCTGATCGCGCGCCAGATCGGGTCGACCGGCTGCACCATGCTGGGGCGGGCTATCGTAACGCTGTTCATCGACGGTCTCCGGCCTGCTCATTCATCCGGCGGCACATATAGGCCAGATCATAACACGGTTGAACTCAATTTTCCTTAGTGCTTTGTCAAATGAACTTGGTTCACCGAGATTCAAGCGGCGATGGAAAACGAACCCTTGATCGACGATGCGCTGAAAAGCGAGCTTGCCGCGCTCTATCAGACCGCGGATCGCGACTATCACGGCTTGCCTCACATCGAAGCGATGCTGGCGTTGGCAGCCGAACACCGGCACCTTCTTGACGATCCAGAAGCAGTCGAAGCGGCGATCTGGTTCCATGACGCGGTCTATGACAGCCGCGCCAAGGACAACGAGGCAAAGAGCGCGGTGCTCGCAGAAAGGAAGCTCTCCGGCCGCACCGACCCGGCCCGGCTTGCCCGGATTCTGGCCATGATCAGCGCCACCGCCACGCACCAGTTGCCGCCGCTCGAAGATGAGGGTGCCGCGAGTGATGCCGCCCTTTTCCTCGACATGGACCTCGCGATCCTCGGTGCCGATCCGAACCGCTTCGACGCCTACGAGAAGGCGGTCCGGCGCGAATATGGCTGGGTCGAGGAACCGATCTGGCGCGCCGGCCGCGCGGCTGTCCTGACGAGCTTCCTGGCCCGTCCGCATATTTTCAACACACAATCGTTTCGCGATCGGTTCGAGGCTCGGGCCAGGGAAAATCTGGTCCGATCGCTGCAGGTCCTGCAAGACCAGTCTCAACAGACCTGATCGCCACGCCGAACGTGAACGCCTCTGGGATGACCGAAACCATGGAAAACAACTTCTTCCAACCCGTCGACGCCGCCCAGGTGCCGCGATTTGCCGGGCTTTCCACCTTCATGCGGCTGCCGGCGGTGCCGAACGCGAAGGGGCTCGATATTGCCCTTGTCGGGATTCCTTGGGATGGCGGCACGACCAATCGGGCCGGCGCCCGCCATGGTCCGCGCGAAATCAGGAACCAGTCGAGCCTGATGCGCCGCGTCCACCACGTGTCGGGAACCGAGCCGTTCAGCATTGCCAATGTCGCCGATGTGGGAGACCTCTCGGTCAATCCCATCAACTTGCTCGACGGCTTGAAACGCATCGAGGACGGCATCGCCGCGATCGTTGCTGACGGCGCTCTCCCTTTGGCCGCCGGCGGCGATCATCTGACGACATTGCCGGTGCTGCGCGCCATCGCCCGCAAGGAACCCGTCGGCATGATCCACTTCGACGCGCATTCCGACACGAACGACCGCTACTTCGGCGACAATCCCTATACGCACGGAACGCCCTTTCGCCGCGCGATCGAGGAAGGGCTGCTCGACCCGAAGCGGGTTATCCAGATCGGAATTCGAGGCTCGATCTATGAGCCGGGCGAACACGACTGGGCGACCGCTCAGGGCGTGCGCATCGTATATATGGAAGAGTTCGTCAAACGCGGCACCGCTTCCGTCATGCAGGAAGCACGCGATCTTGTCGGCGACAGCCTCATTTACGTGACCTTCGACATCGATTGCATCGATCCGTCGATGGCCCCTGGCACCGGCACGCCGGAGCTCGGCGGCTTCACCACCCGCGAGGTGCAGGAGCTGGTTCGATTGCTCGACGGATTGAATTTCGCCGGAGCCGACGTCGTCGAGGTCGCGCCTCCTTTTGATATTGGCGGCATGACGGCGCTTGCCGGCGCGACCATGATGTTCGAGCTGCTTTGCGTCATGGCGAAATCCATCGCCGACAGGAGAACGCGCGGCTAAAGCATTCTCCCCGAAGTGCTTCCAGTTTCGGGAAAAGGACATCGCAAAGGTCAAAAGCAGGTCGCGTTTCGCGCAACCTGCTTTAGACGCGTCGTCGCCCGCAGCGGACGGTATGGGTCAGAGCGGATTTTCGGCGTAGAACTCCAGCACGCGCTGCTTGAAGCTCTTGTCGCCGACGGCGAGCATGTGGTCGCGGCCCTCGATGCGAAAAGCCTCTGCGTGGGGCATCAGCGCGGCAAGCTCGTCGGGCGAGCCGGCGATGTCGTCCTTGGTCCCGACGGCAATCAGGGTCGGCTGGGCGATCCGCGCGACATCGTCCTCGCTCATTGACGCGCGTGAGCCGACTATGCAGACGGCCAGCGCCCGGCGGTCGCTGCGCGTCTGGTCGGCGAAGGCGCGAAACGAGCGGCCGCGCGCATGGCTGATCGTACCAGCATCCTCGGCCAGAAGCGCATCGGCGATTGGATCCCAGTCGCCGACGCCGTCGACAAGACCGATGCCGAGGCCGCCGAACACCAGCGTCGCCACCTTGTCCGGATTGGACAACGCCATGAAGGCGGATACCCGCGCGCCCATCGAATAGCCCATGACATGGGCGTGCTCGATGCCGAGGTGATCGAGCAGCGCGGCCGCGTCCGAGGCCATCTTGGCCGGCGTGTAGTCCGCCTCCTGGTAGCTCTTCGTCGACGCACCGTGGCCGCGATTGTCGACGGCGATGGCGCGGTACCCCGCGTCGTTCAGCGTCTTGAACCAGCCCGGCGAGACCCAATTGACGTAGTGGCTGGAGGCGAAGCCGTGGATCATCAGCACCGGATCGCCCTGACCGGACGCCGGCCGGCGGTCGAGGTAAGCGAGTTCGAAGCCGTCATGGGAAAAATATTGCATCTGGTGCAGCCGCGGTCAGTTGGAGCCGGCGCCCGAGGTCTTATCGATCGCTGGGTGACGCAGGAGATCGCCGTCCTTCAGACCGTCCTTGGCGGCCGTTCCCGCCTTCAGCTCAAGCACGAAGCTTACCGGCTGTCCGGGCGAGATGATCGCCTCCGACTCCGGTTCGCCACGCTTGACGGCCTTGATCCTGCCGTCCTGGCCGATAAAGACCAGGTCGAGTGGCATCGGTGTATTCTTCATCCAGAAATTCACCTCAGCGGGCCGCTCGAACACGAACAGCATGCCGTGATCGTCGGCCATGTCCTTACGAAACATCAGCCCGGCCTCGCGTTCTTCCGAGGTGTCGGCGATCTCGATGGAGAAGGAATGCTTGCCGGAGCCGGTGATCGCGACGAGCGGCGTCGGATCGGCAGGCAGCATCATCGCCTGACCGTCCGCCGAACTCGGTTTCAAGGCGCTGAAAATGGCGGCCAGAGCGATGGCGGCGCAAAGCGCGCCTGCGGTCAGCCAGTTGCGATGAGCCATGTGATACCTCGTCCAGGCCCTGTCCTAGACCATGATCCGAGCGAGTGGAACTGGTTTTTGGACAGGAACGGCCTTGCACCGGGCAGGGCATCCCGATCGTATCGAGAGAGCCCGATGCATGTCGCCCAAAACTGCCAAGCGGTTTTGGCGAACATACATCAAGCAAAAATAAAGTGCGTCGGGCCGCGCTTTAATGCGAGACCGGCAAGGTGCCCATATCGGGGTGTATTTCGGCGGCCATAAGGCCTTTGTCGCCGCGTCCGAAGCGAACCAGTACGACCTGGCCGGGCCTCAGCTCGGTGATGCCATAGCGGCGCAGCGTCTCCATATGGACGAAGATGTCCTCGGTGCCCTCGCCCCGGGTCAGAAAGCCGAATCCCTTGGTGCGGTTGAACCACTTCACCAGCGCCCGCTCAAGCCCGCTCTCGGCAGTCACGGTGACATGCGTGCGCTGCTCCTGCTCGGCCGGATGCACCGCTGTCGAGGCGTCCATGGAAAGAACCCGGAAAGCCTGCAGGCCACGCTCGCCCTGCTTGACGAGACAGACGACGCGCGCGCCTTCCAGCGCGGTCTGAAAGCCGTCTCTTCGAAGACATGTCACATGGAGGAGAATATCACCCGAGACGCCGTCGTCCGGAAGAATGAAGCCGTAGCCCTTGGCCACGTCGAACCATTTGATAGCGCCGGCGATTTCGACAAGCCCGGCGGAGTCGCCGCCACTGTCTCGCGTCAAGGCGTCGTCAAGGCTTCCGTCCCGCCTCGTAAAAGAGGCTTTTTCCCCCATAAGAACGCCCCCTTTTCCAACTGCAACCGCTAGTGATTCTTGCCATCAGATTAACACTGCGGCTTCCGGGGTGTGCAAGACCTGACGTGCCTTTTTTCACCGTTGAGCACCGGAAAGCCTCAATTGTTGTTTACCGGCGCGGCCTGAAGCGCAAAGGCGCGGCTGAAATCGATCACTCCATCGGTTTTGTCGGACGATTGCCCTTTGGCGGAGCGGCTCCTATGGTGCGCCGCAAACGTAACGCCGCGAGGAATCCGATATGCGCTATCTTCACACAATGGTCCGCGTCGCCGACATCGATCAATCGCTCGATTTCTACTGCAACAAGCTCGGCCTCAAGGAAGTGCGTCGCTACGAGAACGAGCAGGGACGCTACACGCTGATCTTCCTCGCCGCGCCCGATGACGAGCAAAGCGGCATTGCAGAGAAGGCGCCGCTGGTCGAACTGACCTACAATTGGGATCCGGAGGAGTACAAAGGCGGCCGCAACTTCGGCCACCTCGCCTATGAGGTCGACGACATCTACGCCACCTGCCAGAAGCTGATGGACAATGGCGTGACCATCAACCGGCCGCCGCGCGACGGCAACATGGCCTTCATCCGCTCGCCGGACGGCATCTCCATCGAGCTGCTGCAGAAAGGCCCGGCCAAGGCAAAGGCGGAGCCATGGGCCTCGATGTCGAATACGGGAAGCTGGTAGGCGCCTGCCCCTCCCGGGGATTTGACCGGCCGGTCTATGGCGTTTTGCCGGATCGCGCCTATCTAAGCGCTTGTGGCGCCAGCCAGATCAGGCTGGCGCTTTTCTTGATCCGCCGGGAGAATTTCATGCCGACCAGCCGCGCCGACGTCGCCACTGAAAACGCCAGCCGCTATCTGCAGCAGCTCTGCAAGCACTGGGCGCACAAGTTCCCGGTCGAATTCGACCCGCATCACGGCGCCATCCAGCTCTCGCTCGGCCGCACCGTGATGGATGCAGACGACAAGGCTCTCCACATCGCGGTCGCCGCTGACGACGCCGCCTCGCTCGAGCGGCTGGAAACCGTGGTCGCCGACCACATCAAGCGCTTCGCCTTCCGCGAGGAGCTGACCTTCGACTGGCAGAAGGCTGCCTGAAAGAATTGAGCGTCAGCCGGCGGCCTTGCTGGCCATTTCGAGCAGCGCAAGCACGCTGCGCCAGTTGCGCGCCGTGCCCGGCACCTTGAGCGTTCGCCCAATAAGATTGGCAAACACCGATTTGCCAAGCCCTTCCGGCGCATGCAGGTAAAGCACGTCGCCTTTGATCTCGAAGCGCTCCGGGCCGGCACACTTTTCCGCCAGCCGCTTCGCCTCTTCCGCGGTCGGCTCTCGCTCCAGCGCATAGGCATGCAGCTTGGTCGGCTCGCCGGCAACCTCCGGATAGGGATTGTCCTTCACCAGGCGCTCGAACCAGCCGGCATTGCGCACCATGATGCGGGAATTGAACTCCCATTTCTTCTCGAAGGCCGCTTCGAGTGCTTTGGTCAGCGCCGCAGCGTCGTTGTTGTTGGCACGAAACACGACGTTGCCGCTTTGCACGTAGGTCGATACATCGGTGAAGCCGAGGTCTTCGAAGAACGACCTCAGCTCCGCCATCTTGACGATGCGGTTGCCACCGACATTGATGCCGGAAAACAGGGCTACGAACACCGTTCCTTTGTCGCCCGTTTTTGGCCCGCTCATATGATGAACCCCGCGAGCGTCTCGTTGTCGGTGATGTCCTGATACTGCACGCCCTCGGCGTCGAAATTGGCCTTCAGCAGATCGAAATTGCGCCGGTCCTTGGTCTCGATGCCGATCAGCACCGAGCCGAAATTGCGCGCCGACTTCTTGAGATACTCGAAGCGCGTGATGTCGTCGTCCGGGCCGAGCATTTCGAGGAAATCGCGCAATGCGCCCGGCCGCTGCGGGAAGCGGATGATGAAGTACTTCTTTAGCCCTTCGAAACGCAGCGCTCGTTCCTTGACGTCCGGCAGGCGCTCGAAATCGAAATTGCCCCCCGAGACGATCGCGACGATGGTCTTGCCCCTCCTCTCCTTGCGGGAAAAATCCTTGAGCGCGTCGATCGCCAATGCGCCGGCTGGCTCCAGCACCACGCCCTCGACATTGAGCATCTCGATCATCGTCGCGCAAAGCCGGTTTTCCGGGACAAGGCGCACCGCGTCGGCGGTGAATTCCTTGAGATGGCGCAGCGGCTCGCGGCCGATTTCAGCCACCGCCGCCCCATCGACGAAGTTGTCGACCTTGGCGAGCCTGATCCGCTTGCCGCCGGCGAGACTCTCGCTAAGGCTAGGCGCGCCCGCCGGCTCGCAGAATACGAAGCGCAATTCACGCTGCTGGTCGGCGAAATAGTGGGTGACGCCTGCAGCCAGGCCGCCTCCGCCCACAGGCAGCATGACGATGTCGGGCATGCGTCCGCCCGGCATCTGGGCTGCGATCTCATAGGCAACGGTCGCCTGCCCCTCGATGATGTCCTTGTGGTCGAAGGGCGGCACCATATGCGCGCCGGCGGCTTCGGTGAACTCGAAGGCGGCGCGATAGCAATCGTCGAAGAAGTCGCCGACCAGCCTGATCTCGACGAAATCGCCGCCGAAAAGGCGCGTCTTGTCGATCTTTTGCTGCGGCGTCGTCACGGGCATGAACACCACGCCCTTTTTGCCGAAATGGCGGCAGACGAAGGCAAAGCCCTGCGCGTGGTTGCCCGCCGAGGCGCAGACGAACAGCTCGGCATTGTTGCCGGCGGCGAGCGCCTTGCGGAAGAAGTTGAAGGCGCCCCTGATCTTGTAGGAGCGGACCGGCGTCAGGTCCTCGCGCTTCAGGAGGATGCGGGCGCCGGTCTTTTTCGACAGGTAGTCGTTCTCCTGCAGCGGCGTTTCCGGAAAGATCCCGCGGATCGCCTCCGCGGCGCCTGCGACGCGGGAAGAAAAACTGTTCATGAGGCAACCGGCTCCGAGACCATGTGGTTCGCAGCCCAAGCCTATTGCATAGTTTGGTTTTCGCGGCCACCGATGCAGCCGCTCGCCGGCCTGCTGCCGCCACTTTGGTTTTCGCGCAACAGTGCCAAGGCCGTTGGCACCCGCCGATCAAATTTCCGCTGGACACGACTTACTTCCGCCGCACTTCCCCTGTCCGGGAGATTTCGCGGAGGCAGATGGCCAATTGCGGCCGGAATGGAAGTTTCGACGTGCATTTGAAGA
>NZ_RZSR01001621.1:0-676 GCF_004023265.1 Mesorhizobium sp. M1A.F.Ca.IN.020.06.1.1 | reverse complement strand
CGCGGCGTTGGCGGCGGCGATGGAACCGGGGCGCAACCCGTCGCCGAGAGAGAAGGAGACGTCGTAGGCTCTGGCGATGTCGCAGATCTCCTCGAAATGCTCGTAGAGGAAGCTCTCCTTATGGTGATGGAGGCACCACTTGGCCATGATCGAGCCGCCGCGACTGACGATGCCGGTGACGCGGTCGACGGTGAGCGGAATGTAGGCCAGCCGCACGCCGGCATGGATCGTGAAATAATCCACGCCCTGCTCGGCCTGCTCGATCAGTGTATCGCGAAAAACCTCCCAGCTGAGCTCCTCAGCGATGCCGCCAACCTTCTCCAGCGCCTGGTAGATCGGCACGGTGCCTATCGGCACGGGCGAATTGCGGATGATCCATTCACGGATGTTGTGGATGTTGCGGCCAGTGGAAAGGTCCATCACGGTATCGGCGCCCCAGCGGATTGCCCACACCATCTTTTCCACCTCTTCGGCCATCGAGGAGGTGACGGCGGAGTTGCCGATGTTGGCGTTGATCTTGGTGAGGAAGTTGCGGCCGATGATCATCGGCTCGGTTTCGGGATGGTTGATGTTGGCGGGGATAATCGCTCGGCCGCGCGCCACCTCGTTACGCACGAATTCCGGCGTGACGTAATCGGGGATGGCCGCACCGAAGCTCTCGCCGTCGCGCATGAGC
>NZ_RZSR01001620.1:0-677 GCF_004023265.1 Mesorhizobium sp. M1A.F.Ca.IN.020.06.1.1 | reverse complement strand
GAGCGGCTTGGAGGAATATCGAAGATGGGCAATGCGGAGCTTCGCTCCCTGCTGGTGCTCGGTGCGACTTCTGTCCTGCGGCATATGCGGGGCAACGACAAAACGCCGAAATGGCTGAATGGTCTTCTGAAGCGGCGGCCCTACAAGGTCGTGGCTGTCGCGCTCGCCAACAAGATGGCCCGGATCATCTGGGCGCTTCTGACCAAGGGCGGGACATATCGGGGTCTTGAGGCGGCAAACAGCGCAGCGAGCGCTTGAGCTGAAGACTACCCCGACGAACTGACCGGTGCGGTAGCCGGCAGAGGCGAGGTGCACGAAACAGACGATGATTCCATGGGACGAAATCCCGAGGCGAGAGAGGCCGCGTGACTCAATGCGCTCACAGCGCGTTCGTTTGATCAGCCCCTCGCATCGCGGACTTCATCGAGGCCAGCGGTCCTGAACCGCGCTGAAAGGCCGGACATATGACCGCACCGTTCCCGTGTGATGAGTTGTCTGAAGAAAGCACTTGCCTGAAGGGCCGTTCCACATATGAGTCACGCGGCCATGGCTGATTCATTCAGCATGGCGTAGTAGCGCTCCTCGGCTTCGGCCGGCGGGATGTTGCCGATGGGCTCCAGCAGCCGGCGATGATGCCTTCGAGGCCCATGGCCTTCATCGGGCGGGCAACCGTGCAG
>NZ_RZSR01001619.1:0-679 GCF_004023265.1 Mesorhizobium sp. M1A.F.Ca.IN.020.06.1.1 | reverse complement strand
GTCCTGGCCCGCGAGCAGCCGCTTCTCGGCCTCGCGCACGGCCCGCATCACCGGCGTCCTGCCGTCACGATCCTTGTAGACGCCGACACCCAGGTCGACTTTGCCGGGGCGCGTGTCGGCGCGGTAAAGGCCGATCAACGCAAGGATCTTGTCGGCGGGCGCGGGCTGCAGGGTCTCGAACATCGATAGGGCTCCAGTGGCGGCGGAGTGATACGCAAATCGGCCGCGCTTCGCCAGCGGTTTCCTCCGTTTGCCCGCTCGGTTACTGGCTCACCCCAGGCCGGCGCAACTCCTCGCGGGAATCGCAAAAAGAAACGGCAGCCAGGGATTAAAATCCCCACATGCTCCGTAAACACGGCATGAAACGGTCGATGGCACGCTTCGATATCGTCGGGCAGTTGGGATCGCTGCGGCGCTACGCGCGCGCGCTGACGCGCGACAGCGCCGATGCCGAGGATCTGGTCCATGACGCGCTGGTGCGCGCCTATGAGCGGCGCGGCACCTTTCGCTCGAGCGGCAACCCGCGCGCCTGGCTGCTGGCGATCCTCCACAACATTTTCATCGACCGCATGCGCTCGCGGCGGTCCGAGGCAGCGCGCATCGAGCAGGCAGGCCGTCTCGCCGAGCAAAACATGCCGGCGTCCCAGGACCATTCGGTGCGCCTTTCGCAGGTGCGCGA
>NZ_RZSR01001618.1:0-681 GCF_004023265.1 Mesorhizobium sp. M1A.F.Ca.IN.020.06.1.1 | reverse complement strand
GCACCAGGATGTGCGGCTCGAAATGGAAGGCAAAGCCAAGAAGCTCCTCGACCTCGTTCACTGATCCCCGCCCAGCCGGCGATCCCACATGTCGCACGCCGGCGTCCCTTTCATCGCCACTTCAAGGCGCCGTTCTCACAACCACGAGGGCGGCGCCTTTCATCGTGACGGACCACAAGGTCGGAAGGCGGGCTTTCGATCGTCCGTCATGGAGCGCGACCCATGCACGATGCCGCCAAGACCCGAATGCCGCTGCTGACAGCTGACCAGCGCGAACAGTTCCTCACCAACGGCCGCCAGAGCGATCGCGATCATGTCCCGGTGGTCAAGTTCTTCAATCCGGTCGGGATCCGCACCTGGCTTGCAACCGAGCTTGATGCTGACGGCGACATCCCAGGCGTCGGAGCCATGTCCGCACCGGCCGAACCGAGGATCGTGCCATGAGCGGTCGCCCCATTCTCCGGCTCTACACCACTTTTGCCAAGTTCGAGACCCTGCACGAGCGGCACGATCGGACGCGCAGCACCAGCAAAACGGCCACCGTCGATCGCCAGGCGCTCATCTACATCCTCATGGACCATGCCCGCATGCTCGAGGCTCTGCGCAAGGCTGGACGAGTCGATGTCGCCGAACCGCATTGAGGCCGCCGGCCTGTGCCGGCGCGGCGGCCGCGAGAGGCAG
>NZ_RZSR01001617.1:0-681 GCF_004023265.1 Mesorhizobium sp. M1A.F.Ca.IN.020.06.1.1 | reverse complement strand
CCCATGTCACGAACGTGCAGTTGACCGGCCCCGATGCGGCCAGGAAGGCGTCCAAGGCTTCGGCCGATCGCCGGCCGCAGGGATACTCGAACCCCTTGGCGTCGTCGCAATATTGGCGGCTCTCCGGCGCGTCGATGCCGTTGAAGCGAACCCGCTGCCCGTGAACCTCGATCGTGTCGCCGTCGATGACGGATGCGACGCCGATGATCGGTTGCGGCTTGGGACCTATCAAGTTCTGCAGATTGATTGCGGGCAAGCTGTCGCTGTGCTGCATTGCGGCCTGTGCAGCCAAGGCAGCGGCCGCCGCGACAGTCACGAAAATCAAACGCCGTGGCACGCTCGCCCACCGCAGGGCGCGCGAGCGCCTCGCGCCGCCGCGCTTGCGCCACTGATCAGACCGATTGTGGTGACGAGACCTGTCCAAGCCCTTTCCCCCGCTCGGAAGGATGCTCTCAAATAGGATCGAAGTCCACTATGGCTGGAGCAGAGCGCCACCGTATTGCGCCCAAAGATGTTCGCAGTCCCACACCCGTAAGCTTGGCGTTCCTGGTTCCCCATAGAGAACCATCGAACCGCGAACGTCATACCCAAGCACCGACGCATTGGCCACGAACTGGATGGCGCGCCCTAAGCTGATGCCGCCGATCCGGGCTTCATTTTTGCTGGTGAGGTCTATCACTC
>NZ_RZSR01001616.1:0-681 GCF_004023265.1 Mesorhizobium sp. M1A.F.Ca.IN.020.06.1.1 | reverse complement strand
TTCCTCAACCTCGTGCTCTCGATGGTCGCCGCCTTGCAAGCACCGGTGATCATGATGTCGCAGAACCGCCAGACCGAGCGTGACCGCATCGACGCCGCCCATGACTATGAGGTCAACCTGAAGGCCGAGATCGAGATCATGGCGCTGCATGAGAAGCTCGACGAACTGCGCCACAGTGAGCTCATCGGCATGCGCGACGAGATCCTGCGCATGGCCGAGCAGATCAGGCGGATCGACGAGAAGCTGTCGGCGCGGTCGGCGGGCTGATGACCGAGGCCATCCATCGTCTCATCGAGCAATACGGGCTGATCGCGGTCTTCCTTGGCTGCGTCGCCGAGGGCGAAAGCGCTGCCATCCTCGGCGGCTTCTTCGCCCATCAGCACATATTCGTGCTCTGGCAGGCTTTCCTGGCGGCGTTTCTCGGCGCCTTCGCCGGCGACACGGCTTTCTTCACCCTCGGCCGCAGCTTTGCCGATCATCCCTATGTCGTCAGGCTGCGCAGGCGGCCGGGTTTCCGCCGCGCCTACCGGCTGCTCAACACCCATCCCAACATCTTCGTGCTGACGAACCGCTACATCTACGGAATGCGGCTTGTCGGCGGCATCGCCGCCGGGCTGTCGACCGTGTCGGTGCCGCGCTTCGTCATCCTGAACGCCATCTCGTCGGCAGTCTGGGCAGCCC
>NZ_RZSR01001615.1:0-683 GCF_004023265.1 Mesorhizobium sp. M1A.F.Ca.IN.020.06.1.1 | reverse complement strand
ATGGCTTTCGATAGAACAGCAAGCTCGCGCCGAACCGTGCCCGCCTTGACGCCTCGAAACCTAGCGTACGCTCTGCACGTCTCACCGCGCACGTCGGCCAGCGTTTTCGGCGGACCCCAGAAAGTCATCAGAGCAGCTATCGCGTAGCCGCTCCGCTCTGCCGATTTCTTGTGAGGCACGTACTCGCGACCGTAGGCTGTCAGGACTTCGGCGATCGAGAGGCGAGAGAGATCACTTTCGCGGGTGACTGGTTTGAACTTTTCCGCGATGTACTGGCCGAGCCTTTTTTCAGCTCCGTCGCGATCTGGTTCGCTGCAGCCTGTGCGCTCGAAGACCTCGCCGACATCGCGGATGACCCACTCTCGGCGCTTCGGGTCGAGGTAGAGGCGGGCGCCTTTGGCTCGTCTTGGCATTTCGTCATCATCTCCCTCATCGCCTGGGGGGTGACGAAGTCAGCCCGCCCTACCCGCATGATGGTAAGCCTGCCACGCCGTGCTTCCGCTCGCAACGTGGCCGGCGTGATGCGCCCTCGAAAGAAAACGTCGCAGGCCTCTTTGAGCGTCAAGGGCGCGTCGCCGAAATCAGGACTGGCAGTCATGTCCAGCCCTCCCGGTCGACTTCAGCGCGGCCTCGGCTTCAAGGGCGCGATGTTTCCAGATGTCCCGATCGGCGCTGATCTGCCG
>NZ_RZSR01001614.1:0-683 GCF_004023265.1 Mesorhizobium sp. M1A.F.Ca.IN.020.06.1.1 | reverse complement strand
GATCATCGCTACTCTCCAAGCCGACGCTGATTCGCAGATAGTTAGTTGCTCCACTTGAAGACATCACTTGGCGGTCAACGCTTATTGGCGCGACAATGCTCCGTGTGCCGCCCCAAGATGCGCCGATAGCGAACGTTTTCAGGCCGTCTAATGCTCGATCGACGATCTCTGCATAAACTCCATCCACCTGTACGCTGAAGACGCCGGAACTGCCCTTAAAGTCACGCTGCCACAAACTGTAGCCGGGAAAACTGGATAGGCAGGGATGCAGCACGGGATAAGGAAAATTGGCGGTCAACCGGTGCGCAAACTCTTCCGATATTTCGCCGACATGCCTCAGTCGCAGGGCCATGGTTTGCATGCCACGTAACGCAAGGGAACACTCGTCAGGTGATACCCCAACACCTAGAGAGTTCAGGGTGTTTCGTATTTGGCTATAAAGCTCCATATCGCGGAGGATGATCGCGCCCATCAAAATGTCGGAATGGCCACCAACGTATTTCGTCAATGCTTCGGCGACTATGTCGACGCCCAGATCCAGCGGTTTGCATAGGAGCCCAGTCGCCCAGGTGTTGTCGCAACCAAGCACTGCGCCCGCTGCCTTGGTCAATCGGGATATACTGGGAATATCGGATATTTCCATCGTGGTCGACCCTGGTGACTCGACCCATACGAGCTTCGTG
>NZ_RZSR01001613.1:0-683 GCF_004023265.1 Mesorhizobium sp. M1A.F.Ca.IN.020.06.1.1 | reverse complement strand
GGCGGTGTAAGCTGTGTCGACCTTGCCGGCGCCGAGGCCGAGCGCGTCCTGGACGGCCGAGAGCGCCTTGTTGTCGGACCGCATCGAGGTGGCGATCGACCAGTAGGCGGCGTTGTCGGAAGCGGTGGCGACACGGTAGCCGGTCGAGATGCGGCCCTGCGTCGTCTCAAGCGCCTTGTTGGTGGCGTTGAGGCTCTGCAGCGCGGTGAGCGCGGCGGCGTTGGTCATGATGCTTGCCAAGATACACCCCTTCTCAAAGCAGGCATGCCTCGCGCATGCCGGTCAACTCTCTGGCGGGGGCGGTCATGCCTGTCGACCGTCGTCGGCCCGTCATAGCGATTGGTTAACCATAGCTAGCGCGTCACAGTTAACGGCGCGTTAAAAGCCAGCCTTGAAACCGCGGTGCGGTAATATTTCTCGAGGGAAGAGGCGCGCCTCGGAGGGGCAGCAGCATCAAAAATGAAAATCGGGCCGCGCTGGTGGCGCGACCCGACAAAGATGCCTGAAGTTCGCTGGGCGATCAGCCGCGGAAGAGCGACAGGATCTGCTGAGAGTTGCCGTTGGCGATCGACAGCGCCTGGATGCCGAGCTGCTGCTGCACCTGGAGGGCCTGCAGGCGGGTCGATTCCTTGTTCATGTCGGCGTCGACCAGAGCGCCGACGCCCTTGTCGATCGAGTCCGAC
>NZ_RZSR01001612.1:0-685 GCF_004023265.1 Mesorhizobium sp. M1A.F.Ca.IN.020.06.1.1 | reverse complement strand
CCGCGCGCCCCGGCATGTCGCCATGATGTGACGCTCAACGGCTTCGGCCGCCGGGACATGGCCGCCGCGTTCGCGGGCAAGGCTGCCGCGCAGCCGGGCAAGCACGTCGCGCCTAATGCAGCACGAGATCGATAGGCGGCCACGGTCGGCGAGCACCATGCCGCCGTAGCCGCCGGGAAAAGTGAGCAGCGGCATCAGATCGGGCGGCAGCGCCGACCCGGTGAAATGTGCCTTGAACCCGAGCAGGTCCGAGGAGCGGCTTTGCTTCCCGAGCTGGCTCGGCAGCGGCCCCGGCTCCCACGAACCGTGTGCAGCGACGATTACCGATGCCCGCAGGGTCATCCCCTCCTCGCCGGGACTGCCGCTTGTAGCCTGGATCCGCACCGCCTGGCGGTCGCCATCCCTTTCGATGGCGACGGCACGGCAGGGCTGGAACACTTCCGCGCCAGCCGAGCGGGCCGCGTCGAGCAGCAGCGTGTCCAATATGTCGCGGCCAAGCGCGCGGCCGAAGCCGTTTCTTGCCGCGGGTCCGGATCGCGCGCCCGGCATCGGCGCCTCGATGCTGGCATTGCCGGAAAAGAGGCCGACCCGGCGGATTTCCGGACCGGCCTCGCCGCGCCAGGCATCGCCGACCCCAAGCCGGTCGAGGAGCGCGAGGTTGCTTGCCGAGATGTATTCGCCGCAC
>NZ_RZSR01000161.1:0-8436 GCF_004023265.1 Mesorhizobium sp. M1A.F.Ca.IN.020.06.1.1 | reverse complement strand
CTATGGTATAGGAGAACTGCAGACGTTTCGACGTCCGAGAGATTGGCAGAATCAATTCACGACTGAAGTTCTGGGAGGAACCTTGAGATGAGAGTCGATCTTTACGAAAAACTGGTGCGTGCCGGGGCGACCCGCCGCGATTTGCTGAAGGGCGCGGCCAGCATGGCGGCGCTCGCAGCGGCGTCCGGCACGGGGCTTGGCGCGCTGACCAGGCCGGCGGCTGCCGCCGACGACCTGCGCGCGAAAATCCTGCAGATACCCGGCGTCGGCAAAGGCCAGCCGACGGACGCCGACTTCCAGAAAGTCGGTGAGCTCTGCCTGGATGCGACCAAGGCCAACGTCAAGCAAGGCGAGTTCGCCGGTGTCGAGCTCACCTTCATGGGCCTCAACAACCAGAACCTGCACAACGTGCTGTTCCGCGGCTTCCTGAAGCCGTGGGAGGCCTATACCGGCGCCAAGATCAGCTGGATCGACCTCGCCCAGGCCGACTACAACGCCCGTCTGCAACAGTCGATCGCGACCAAAACCGTCGACTTCGACATCATCGAGATGGGTGCGCCCTTCGAGGGCGACGTCTGCGGCAAGGGCCTCACCTCGGAGATGCCCGACTGGGTCAAGAAGCAGATCGACATGGACGATCTCGTCAACTACCTCAAGCCGCCGGTCGGCACCTGGGACGGCAAGCAGTATCGCGTGACCATCGACGGCGATACGCACAACTTCAACTACCGCACCGACGTATTCTCCGATCCCGACCTCGCCAAGGCCTGGAAGGAGAGCGGCGCGACGACCGAATGGGGCGTGCCCAAGACTTGGCAGGAAGTGCAGGCCGTCACCAAGTTCCTCAAGGGCAAGCAGTTCAAGGGCCAGGACGTCTATGGCTATCTCGACGCGCCCAAGCCCTGGGGCGGCTTCGGTTTCTACTTCCTCGGCAGCCGCGCCTCTGCCTATGCCAAGCACCCCGACGACAAGGCCTGGCTGTTCGATCCGGATACGATGAAGCCGCGCATCAACAACCCGGCTTGGGTGCGGGCCATCCAGGACGTCATCGACGCCCTGCCCTCGGAGCCGCCGGATCAGATCAACGCCGATCCGAACACCACCGGCTTCCAGCAGTTCCTGGCCGGCACTGGCTCGATGATCCCGTGGTGGGGCGATATCGGCTCCAACGTCAAGACCAACGACTCCTCGGTCATCGGCGACGTCACCGGCTTCTCGATCCTGCCGGGCTCGGACGACGTCTACAATTCGAAGACCGGCAAGTGGGACAAGCTGGCCAGCGGCCCGAACTATGCGCCGAACTGCGCCTATCTCGGCTGGGGCGTCTATGTCATGGCCCGCGTCGACAGCGACGAGAAGAAGAAGAAGGCGGCGTGGTCGGCGGCGGCCCATCTCGGCGGCAAGGATCTGTCGCTGTGGTGCGCGGCCTATCCTTCCGGCTTCCAGCCCTACCGCAACTCCCATTTCAACATTCCGGAATGGGTGGCGGCCGGCTATGACGAGGCCTTCATCACCTCCTATCTGAAGTCGGAGGGCGACTCCTACAACCATCCGAACGCCGCGATCGAGCCGCGCATCCCCGGCATCTTCCAGTACTACAGCGCCGCCGAGGACATCCTGGCCAACACCTTCGCCGGCAAGATGAAGGCGCAGGAAGGTGCGGATGCCATCGCCGCCGCCTGGGAGAAGCTGACCGACCAGATCGGCCGCGAGAACCAAATCAAGCTCTACAAAGCCTCGCTCGGCATGTAGGCTGTCCCGTGAGAAGTCGCGGCCCGGCGACCTCGTCGCCGGGCCGCATGTTGACCGGCAATGGCCGGTCATTTGGACTTCCAGCAATTCCAGGAAAAGCGTGAAGCGGTTTTCCTCCGGAATTGCATCAAAGCAAGGTAGAGGCGAGAGGCGTGGCTGAGCAGACTTCAACCGCCAATGCATGGCCGGCTAACTCCGCAGCGGCCGATCTGATCCCTCCCGGCCGCAAGCGCCTCGGCTGGGCCCTGATGATCGCCGCGACGCTCGTGCTGCTGGCGACGATCGTCATGCAGATCCTTTACAAGACTGAGGTCGACACGATCGGCTTCTATACCTGGCGTCCGGTGGTCTACGCCTATGTGCTGTGGGGCGTGGCGCTCGGCGCCTGGCAAGTGCTGACGCGCGGCGAGGACGGCCAGCGCGCGCTGTTCCTGCTGCCGGCGCTGCTCTTCACCGTCGCCATGGTGATCTTCCCGACGCTGTTCGGCTTCTATATCGCGCTGACCGACTGGAACCTCAGCTCCTTCGCTGGCCGCAGGTTCAACGGTCTCGACAATTTCTGGCAGATGCTGGCCGACCCCTACTACCGCAACGCGCTCTTCAACATGGTCCTCTATGTGCTGGCGGTGCTGGTCGAATATGTCATCGCGTTCGGACTGGCGCTGCTGCTCAACGCGCAGATCCGCGCCAGAAAATTCTTCCGTGTGGTCTTCCTGCTGCCGCTCATGCTGTCGCCGGTGGCGGTCTCCTGGATGGTTGGCAAGTCGCTGATGGAATACCGGTTCGGACCGGCATCGACGCTGGCGCGCCATCTCGGCTGGGACAATCCCGCCTTCTTCTCCGACCCGATCATCGCGCGCATCTCGATCATGGTGCTCGACGCCTGGACCTTCATTCCGTTCATGATGATCATGCTGCTCGCCGGCCTGCAGGCCATGTCGCGTGAGGTGATCGAGGCGGCGCGCGTCGACGGCGCGACGACATGGCAGACCTTCTGGCAGGTTACCTTCCCGCTGATGCTGCCCGTGTCCGTGACGGCGGTGATCCTGCGCATCATCTTCAAGCTGAAGCTCGCCGACATCATCATTACGGTGACGTCCGGCGGGCCCGGCGGCGCGACCGATTCCGTTTCGAGCTTCATCTACCGCGAATATCGCGACCGTTCGAATGTCGGCTACGGCACCATGCTCGCCATGGTCTATCTGATCATCATCGTCGTGTTTGTCACCTGGCTGCTGAAGCTCGCCAGTCGCTTCGTGCGCAACGTCAACTGAGCGTCCATATGAGCGTCCAGACCACCGAATATACCGTTTCCGAAATCCGCTCCCCGGCGGCCTTCCTCGCCAGCCGCGTCTTCATCTATGGCGCCCTGGTGTTCTGGTCCTTCGTCTGCCTGTTCCCGATCTATTGGACGATCACCACTTCGTTCAAGTCGGCGGTCGATGTCACGCAGGGGCACCTCATCCCCTTCGTCGACTTCCAGCCAGACTGGAAGGGCTGGCGCTCACTCGGCCTGTCGCCGGATTCGATCGTCCAGACCTCGACGGTGCGCGACGAGTTCCTGAAACGCTTCATGAACTCGGTCATTACCTCTGTCGGCGCGTCGAGCCTCGCCATCATTATCGGCAGCCTGGCCGCCTATGGCCTGACGCGTTACCGCTACAAGTTCGCCTGGTTCAAGAACGAGGATATCTCCTTCTTCTTCCTCTCGCAGCTGATCCTGCCGCCCGTGGTGCTGGCGCTGCCCTTCCTGGTGCTTTACCGCGAAGTGGCCCTGCTCGACACCCGCATCGGCCTTGTGCTCCTCTACACGCTGATGGTGCTGCCGATCGTCATCTGGATCATGCGCGACCAGTTCAACTCCATTCCCGTCGAGCTCGAGGAGGCGGCACTCGTCGACGGCCTGTCGATCTGGGGCGCCTTCTTCCGCATTGTCATGCCGATCGCGCTCCCCGGCATGGTCGCCGCCTTCATCCTGGCGATGGTGCTCTGCTGGAACGAATATTTCTTCGCCGCCCTTCTGACGTCGACGGATGCCAAGACCATCCCCGTGATGGTGGCGAGCCAGACCGGCTCGCAAGGTATCAACTGGTGGTCGATGGCAGCCCTGGCGACGGCAGCCATCACGCCGCTGGCGATCATCGGCATCGCGCTCGAACGCTATCTGATCATGGGCATGACGGCCGGTTCGGTGAAGTAGGCGCCGTGCCCTTCCCCCTTCTTGTGGGGAGAAGTTGAGCTAGACCCGCAATATCGCCCGCAAATGCTCGAGGATCATCGCCACACCCTTCCGGCCCAGCTCGGCCGACGCATCCGATGCGCCTTTTGTGTACCAGCCGGTATTGTCCGCGAAATGACCGGCATCCACCGCTTCGGGACATAGCGCCTGCATCAGCGATGTCTCGCCGATGCCGGCATGGTCGAACGGATATTTGCCGGTCATTGTGGCCGGCATCAGCGGGTGCACCTGCACCCAGTTGAAGACGTTCTCGCCCTGGGCATGGCCGGCATAGTAATCGACCATCGTGTCCGAGCCCCACCAGCCCTCGCCGCGTTCCTTCTCCAGGAAGCGGAAAATTGCCTGCCGGCCGGCGGTCTTGAAGGCGAGATCGGTCGGCATGCCGGCAACGAAATTCTCGGTCTGGTGATGGATGATGGCGTGGATGTTGCGGAAGCCGATGCGCAGCAGGCCGTAGAACAATTCCTCCGCAAAGGGCGCCAGCACCGGACCGCCGACCTGCACCGAGCCGCTGCCTTCCGGCGGCGCCACGGCATAACTCGCCGCGCCATAATAGAAGGGCGGCAGGATGACGATGTCCCGCTCCTTCTCGATAAGCTCGAGCGTCTTGATGACGGCCAGCGTGTCCATGCCGACCGCCATGTGCTCGCCATGGTATTCGAGCACGCCGAGCGGCAGCGCGACCGGCCAGTTCTCCTCGATCGCCTTGCGGATCTGGTGCGGCAGCATCAGTTCGTAGCGCATGCCCCTACTCCATGTTGGTGTGCCGGGCGCGCATCGTCTCCGGCGTTGCGCCGGTGAGCGCCTCGAGTTTCAGCACCATCACCTCGAACAACAGGAAAAGCGCTGCCTCGAACAGCGAGCCCATCGGCAGCACCGAGCTTCTGGCGGCGCCTTGGTCGCTCGCCATGGTCTGGGCCGGAACGAGCAGCGTGAAGTCCGAAAGCTTTGCCGCGCTGCCCGCCGGTTCGGCCGTGAGCAACACCACCTTGGTGCCGGCCGCCCTGGCCACGCGCATCAAGGTGAGAACGGTCGCGGTCTCGCCCGGTCCGGAACTCGCCAGGAATACATCGCCCTGGCCGAGTGGCGGCGTGGTCATATCGCCGACCACCGAAACCGGCAGGCCGAGATGGAAGAGCCGCATTGCGAAACCCTTGACCTGCAGCGCTTCGCGGCCGCAGCCATAGACGACGATCTTGCCAGCGCCGGCGAGCATTGCGCAGGCGGCGTCAACCCGACCGTCATCGATGCGCCCCAACACGGCGCCGAGCTCGCCCAGCGCTGTCGCAAACAACTCCGATCCGGCTTGCGTCATGGCTGCCTAATCCTGTCTGCCGATGTCTTGATAGGCATGCGGCTTTGCGGTCGCGTTCGGCGCGAAACGC
Organism: Mesorhizobium sp. M1A.F.Ca.IN.020.06.1.1; assembly: GCF_004023265.1. Lineage (NCBI taxonomy): Bacteria > Pseudomonadati > Pseudomonadota > Alphaproteobacteria > Hyphomicrobiales > Phyllobacteriaceae > Mesorhizobium > Mesorhizobium sp. M1A.F.Ca.IN.020.06.1.1. Next base: position 3,060 of record NZ_RZSR01000161.1, on the reverse strand, counting down.
TTGTTTTCGTTCATGCTATCACCGCGAAAATTCGTGTCCAACGAGCCTCGGCGCTTTTGCTGTGCCACCGGCGTGATAGTGTCATGTCAGACAAATCAATCCAGGACATCGTGCGGATATGAAGACACGGCATTTCGACCGCATCGGCAATGGCGGCATCACCTTCACCGAGCTTGGTTTCGGCACCGCGCCGCTCGGCAATCTCTACCGCGCCGTCTCGGACGAGGATGCCAATGCCACGCTGGAGGCGGCATGGAAAACCGGCTGCCGCTATTTCGACACCGCTCCGCTCTATGGCCTTGGCCTTTCCGAAACCCGGCTCAACCCCTTCCTGCGCGGCAAGAAACGCGACGACTATGTGCTGTCGAGCAAGGTCGGCCGCCTCATGCGCGTCTCTGCGCCCGACCAGCGAACCGGCATCGGCAAGTTCTTCGAGACGCCCTCGCGCCGGGAAGTTTACGATTACAGTTACGACGGCGTGATGCGTTCCTTCGAGGCCTCGCTGGAGCGTCTCGGCGTCGACCGCATCGACATCCTTTATGTGCACGATGTCGACATCTTCACCCATGGCAGCAAGGAGGCTTCCGACCGGCGCATCGAGGAGTTCATGTCTTCGGGCTATTACGCGCTGCTCGCGCTGCGTGACCAGGGCGTGATCAAGGCCTTCGGAGGCGGTATCAACGAGTGGCAGGTTTGCCAGACGCTCGCCGAGCGCGGCGATTTCGACCTCTTTCTGCTCGCCGGCCGCTACACGCTGCTCGAGCAGGATGCGCTTGCGAGCTTCCTGCCGCTCTGCGAGAAGCGCGGCATCGGCATCGTTCTTGGCGGGCCCTACAATTCCGGCATCCTGGCGACAGGGCCGAAGCCCGGCGCCTTCTACAACTACACAGAGGCGCCAAAAGACGTGCTCGATCGCGTGGCACGCATCGAGGCGGTCTGCAAGCGCCATGGCGTGCGTCTGATCGAGGCGGCGTTGCAGTTCCCGCTGCGGCACCCTTCCGTCATGTCGGTAATACCCGGCGGCCAACGGCCGGCCGAAGTCGAAAGCAACCGTGCGCTGCTCGACGTCAAGATCCCGGCAGCCTTGTGGGCGGATCTCAAGCAAGAAGGCCTGATGCGCGCCGACGCGCCTACCGGCTGATGCCACACATGTGCCCCTGCCGCGGGTCACAAAAAGGAAGAGCCGGGCAAGCCCGGCTCATCTGATCTTAAAAAGAAAAGGTCTTAGTTGACCGCGTCCTTGAGGCCCTTGCCGGCCGAGAACTTCGGCACGGTGCGCGCCGGAATCTTCACTTCCGCGCCGGTCTGCGGGTTGCGGCCGGTCGAAGCAGCACGTTTTGACACGGTGAAATTTCCGAAGCCGACAAGCCGGACATCGCCGCCCTTCTTCAGTTCGCCAGTGATCACAGAGAACACCGCATCGACGGCGGACTGCGCATCAGCCTTCGAAATGCTTGCGGAGTCGGCGACGGCGGACACCAGTTCGTTCTTGTTCATAAAAATTCCCTTCCATGAGAAAACCGGAACTACGACTCATCCGGCAGGAAACGGACTTTAGAAAGAAGCGTTCCGGAACCCAAGCCGAAAACCGCAGAATTCCGGGCTTTTTTCCACTTTTTCGGAGATTTTTCACATGAAAAAGCCGGGCTGAAAGCCCGGCTCTCTCTTTGTGCATTGCAACCTTAGAAGAAACTAATGCGCAAGCGACTTGCCGGCGTCGTCGCCGGCGTCCGCGCCGGCCGGCGGATTGACCGGCTCGACCCATTCGATCGGCTCCGGCATCCTGACCAGCGCGTGCCTCAGCACCTCGCCGACCCGCGACACCGGAATGATCTCCATGTTGTTCTTCACGTTGTCCGGGATCTCCGCCAGGTCCTTGGCATTGTCTTCCGGGATCAGCACCTTCTTGATGCCGCCGCGCAGCGCGGCAAGCAGCTTCTCCTTCAGGCCGCCGATCGGCAGCACCCTGCCCCGCAGCGTCACCTCGCCGGTCATTGCCACATCGGCGCGGACCGGAATACCCGTGAGCACGGACACGATCGCCGTCACCATCGCCACACCCGCCGACGGGCCGTCCTTGGGGGTCGCGCCCTCCGGCACGTGGACGTGGATGTCGCGCTTGTCGAACAGCGGCGGCTCGATGCCGAAATCGATGGCCCGCGAGCGGACGTAAGAGGCCGCTGCAGAGATCGATTCCTTCATCACGTCGCGCAGGTTGCCGGTCACCGTCATGCGTCCCTTGCCGGGCATCATGACGCCCTCGACCGTCAGCAGCTCGCCGCCGACTTCCGTCCAGGCAAGACCCGTGACGACGCCGACCTGATCGTCGGCCTCGACCTGACCGAAGCGGAAGCGCGGCACGCCGAGATAATCGGCGAGGTTATCGGCCGTGATCTTCACCGTCTTCTTCTTCGTCTTCAGGATCTCGGTCACCGCCTTGCGCCCGAGCTTCATCAGCTCGCGCTCGAGGCTTCTGACGCCCGCTTCACGGGTGTAGGTCTGGATGATGCCGCGGATCGCGTCCTCGCCGACCGAGAACTCGTTCGGCTGCAGCGCGTGATCGCGGATCACCTTCGGCATCAGGTGCCGCTTGGCGATCTCGATCTTCTCGTCCTCGGTGTAGCCGGCGATGCGGATGATCTCCATGCGGTCCATCAGGGGCGCAGGGATGTTCAGCGTGTTCGCCGTCGTCACGAACATCACGCTCGACAGGTCGTATTCGACTTCGAGGTAATGGTCCATGAACGTCGAGTTCTGCTCCGGATCGAGCACCTCGAGCAGGGCTGACGACGGATCGCCGCGGAAGTCCTGGCCCATCTTGTCGATTTCGTCGAGCAGGAAGAGGGGGTTGGACTTCTTGGCCTTCTTCATCGACTGGATGACCTTGCCGGGCATCGAGCCGATATAGGTCCGCCTGTGACCGCGGATCTCGGCCTCGTCGCGCACGCCGCCGAGCGCCATTCGGATGAACTCACGCCCCGTGGCCTTGGCAATCGACTTGCCGAGCGAGGTTTTGCCGACGCCGGGCGGGCCGACGAGGCACAGGATCGGACCCTTGAT
>NZ_RZSR01001611.1:0-685 GCF_004023265.1 Mesorhizobium sp. M1A.F.Ca.IN.020.06.1.1 | reverse complement strand
GCTCTAGGCCGAAGAGATCCTCGACACTCAAATGCGTCCGCAGAAGCGGATGACCCGCCATCGGCACGACATCCAGCACTGCGAGAATGGGATCGTTGACGACCGCCGGCAGCGGAGCAATCGCCGCGAGCGGGACCTTGTCGGAGACGTCAATCTCGGTGGCCAGGCTTTGCGGTCGGATATAGATGACGTGCTCGATGCCGGCCAAGCTGGCGGGAGATCTCTCGACGATCATCCTGATCGCCGCGACCGGGAGCCTTGCCAGGACGGCATGATAGGCGATGTCGTCCAACTTGGCCCGACTGACGATCGTCCCCCCATAGGCGGCAATGGCCCGAGCCACACTTGCCTCGTTCGACGCAGCCGCGTCGGCATTTGGCCGAAACACGATCTCGACCTCCAAGGGAACAAGTTCGTGGTCGGCCTTGCCGAAAATCTCCTCATCCAGAAGGGAGGCATCCAGCGGCTGCACCCGATCGTCCGGTCCCCATGGTCGCAGGTCACGAAGGCATGCGAACACATCGCGCCACGCTGTATGCCCTTGCGGCAAGTCCCTTCCCGCAACCCAGGTCTGCCACAGACTCTCGATTTGCCGTAGTGCCCGCACGTCCGGGACGAGCAAATATGCCACCGGGGCGACATCCTCGTCGCTGGGCAACTCCTCTTCATCGATCAGTTCGAGCCC
>NZ_RZSR01001610.1:0-686 GCF_004023265.1 Mesorhizobium sp. M1A.F.Ca.IN.020.06.1.1 | reverse complement strand
CCTCAAGACACGCCACAATAAATCCTTGCGCCATAATTTATGCTTGATCGTGGGCAAATTCCCCGGCATTCGCCAGCTTCAAGCGCCGCGCAGCCCGCGCGGGCGGTGACAACCGGGCGCTTCACTGGCAGATTTGCAGCCGGGACGTGATTCAGGCAACCAGGAGAACGATATGGCATTTTTTGCCAAGGGAAGGATTTTCATGGCCGCCGTTGTGGCGGCTTTCGGGCTGGCGACAGGCGCGCAGGCCGCGGCCAGCTGCGGCAAGAACGGCGCCGGCTTCGACGCATGGAAACAGCAATTTGCCGCGGAAGCACAAGCCGAGGGCGTGGGCCAGAGGGGTCTGTCCGCGTTGGCCGGCGCGACTTACGCGACAAGGACGATCGCTGCCGACCGCGCGATCCACAAGGCTTTCAGCGGCTCGGTGGAAGCGTTCATGCAGCGTCGTGGCGGGGCCGCGATTATTTCCAAGGGCCGTGCGTTGAAGAAGCAGAACGCGGCGATGTTCGACAGGATCGAACAGACTTACGGCGTGCCGCCGGGCGTCCTGCTTGCGATCTGGGGCATGGAGACTGGCTTCGGCGCGTCGATGGGCAACCAGAACACGGTCTCCGCCATTCTGACGCTGGCCTATGATTGCCGCCGCCCGGACTATTTCACCCCCCATGCCATCGCCGCCCTGAAGC
>NZ_RZSR01001609.1:0-686 GCF_004023265.1 Mesorhizobium sp. M1A.F.Ca.IN.020.06.1.1 | reverse complement strand
GGCTCGGCAATCAGCGCAGCCGATATCGCCGACGCCATTGCCGGGCGGCTGGCCAAATACAAGCATCCAAAGCAGGTGATCTTCGTCGACGAATTGCCGCGCAACACAATGGGCAAGGTGCAGAAGAACGTTTTGCGCGAGGCGTACAAGGATATCTACCAATCCAGACCGCAGAGCTAGGACTAGTGCAAACGCCCGGCAGCTTCGTCATTTTAGGGCGGAGCAAGGAGCGGAGCGACGCGGGAAGACCCTGGAAGCCAGGCCTTAACGCCAAAGCGTGCAACGATTACAGAATTCTGCACCGTTGCGCCCCACGGCAGAGGTCACGGCATGGATCCTCGGGTCAAGCCCGAGGATGACGAAGGAAGAGGCCTACGCCGCAAAAACCTTCTCGCCGCCGATCCAGACATTCTTGACGTCCAGGTCTTCCGACAGCCCGACAATGTCCGCTGCGGTGCCGTTGGCGAAGCGGCCGAGGCGATGCGCCTGGCCGATCGCTTCGGCGGGATAGAGCGAGGCCATGCGGAGCGCCTCGTCGAGATCGAGCCCGACCACGCGATGGACGAAGCGCACGGCGGAAATCATGTCTAGATCGGCGCCGGCCAGCGTGCCGTCGGCAAGCCTGAGACTCCCGTCCTTGCGGTAGATGGTACGGCCGTTGAGGGTGAAGGATGTCATGTCGGTGC
>NZ_RZSR01001608.1:0-691 GCF_004023265.1 Mesorhizobium sp. M1A.F.Ca.IN.020.06.1.1 | reverse complement strand
CCGAAAACGCTGGCCAAAGCCAGGAATTCACGGCGGTCCACCGTGCCCGACTTGGCCGCTTCGGCCATCGCCAGGATGTGGTCCGGAACGCGGTCACCGTTACTTTTATAGATTGCCATGACTGACTCCCATTGTTTGGCTTTCTGCCTTTTAACATTCCGCATCCAGACCGTGATGTCAAAAGCCGGTTTGGAATTGGAACATGGTGGGGAATGTGCAACTTTGGAATTGGGCCGGTTGGCGTGATAGCGACAGCCTTGACGCAAATTTGTTAGTCCACAGCACATTTCCAAAAATTAACAGGGCAATCAAATCAAGACATTGCCGGCGGACAGGGCCTCGTGCGCGCGCCAAAAGTCCTCTTCAGCCCGCCGGGGCGGGCAACACCGTCAATATTCGCGTTCGTAAAAGACGCCGCCCTTGGCTTCGCCCGCGTCGTTGGCCTCGCCGCGCAGCTTCACGCCCCTCCCGACATTGAGATCGATCGTCGCCTTGCCGGAGCCCGGTTTGTCGCCCTTCTGGATTGTCACATAGGTACGGTCGTTGAGGTACTTGCCGGCCGAAACCGCGGTGCCCCCCTTCTCGTCGGTCGTCACGTCGAGATCGTCGATGCCGATCGCGCTGCGTAGATTGTCCAGCAGCGAGGTCGTGCCGCCGGCCCCTGCCAATTGCGCGGCCGCGTCAGCAAGCT
>NZ_RZSR01001607.1:0-692 GCF_004023265.1 Mesorhizobium sp. M1A.F.Ca.IN.020.06.1.1 | reverse complement strand
CCTTTCCCTTCGACAAGATCAAGATCGACGGCTCGTTCATCAAGTCGGTCGACAGGAACGGCCAGGTCGCGGCCATCGTGCGCGCCGTGCTTGGGCTGGGGCGCGGCCTCGGCCTGCCGGTGCTGGCCGAAGGCGTCGAGACGCTGGACGAATTGCGCTTCCTCGATGCCGAGGACTGCGAGATCGGCCAGGGATACTATCTCGGCAGGCCAGGCCCGATCGAAACCTTCAGCGAACTGACCGGCGTGCCGGCGCCGGCGGCCATGGATGCTGTCGAGGCCCGCGGCGGCAGCATCCTCATGCTCGAGCCGGCCGCCGCGCTGCGCTCAGCTTGACGGACCGAGCGCGGCTTCCACCAATCGCTTGGCGTCGGGGCTCGACCATTCCGCCGGGCCGTTCATATGTGCGATCAGGCAGCCTTCGCCGTCGATCAGCATCGTCACCGGCAGGCCAAGCGCCAGCCCGCGCGTCTTGGCCTCGTTGAACAGGTCCATCGTCGCATCCCGGTAGTAGCCGAGCGTCTCGATGCCGATCTCCTTCAGGAACTTTTTCGGCTTGGCGTCGTCGCCGGTGTCGACATTGACCGCGACGACCTCGAAGGCGTTGCCGCCCTTTTCCTTCTGCAGCGCGTCGAGCGCCGGCATTTCGGCGCGGCAGGGCGCACACCATGTCGCCCACAGATTGAGCAGCAC
>NZ_RZSR01001606.1:0-693 GCF_004023265.1 Mesorhizobium sp. M1A.F.Ca.IN.020.06.1.1 | reverse complement strand
CCCTTACAGAGGAGCGACGATCCCGAGATAGGCGGGCTTGCTAAGCGGCGCAACTAAGCGCGTCGCGTCGACGCGCCTTAGGTTTTGTCTCGATGCATGTCGTTCTCCCAAAACCGCCATGCACTTTTGGGCGACATGCATTATTGCGCAAGCTTGGCCTGTCTGGCCGGAATGGTCATGGCCGCGACGCCAACGACGACGAAGCCCATGCCGAACCAGGCGCTCGGCCCGAGGCTTTCGCCCAGAAAGACGGCGCCGATGCCGACGCCGATCGGCACGCGCAGATAGGCCTGCGAAGTGGTGCCGACCGAGCCCAGCGTGTGGATGAGCCGGAAGAAGATCGAAAAGGCGAGCGCGGTGGAGAAGACCGAAAGCCCGAAGAGCGCCAGGATCGATTCCGTCGACGGCGTCAACGTCCAGGGCCGGTCGAAGACGAGGCTCAAGGGGATCAGGATCGCGGCGCCGCAGACCATCGAGCCGGCGGCCGGCACCATAGGATCCAGACCTCTGAAGTTTCGGCCAAAGATGGCGGCACCGGCATAGCAGACGGTGGCTGCGACGACCGCAAGCTGCGCCCAGAGCTGATGGCCGATGCCGCCAAGCGCCTCGGTGCCGACGATCAGGCAAATGCCGGCGATGCCGGCGCCGACGCCGACCAGCTTGCGCAATGTCACCGGCTCGTGGCGGGTGATC
>NZ_RZSR01001605.1:0-694 GCF_004023265.1 Mesorhizobium sp. M1A.F.Ca.IN.020.06.1.1 | reverse complement strand
GGCGCGCGCCGAGACCGACGCGGAGCTTGCCGGCGGCACCGGCCCTGGCATCGTCGTGACCGCCAGCAACAGCTGGCATCCCGGCATCGTCGGGCTGCTGGCCTCGCGGCTCAAGGAACATGCGCGCCGTCCCGCTTTCGCCATCGCCTTCAATGCCAATGGGATCGGCACCGGCTCGGGGCGCTCGGTCTCCGGTTTCGATCTCGGCCGGCTGGTGCGCGAGGCGGCGCAGGCCGGCCTGATCGCCAAGGGCGGCGGTCACGGCATGGCGGCAGGCATCACCGTGGAACGTGCCAAGCTCGGCGCGCTTCGGGCTTTCTTCGAGGAGCGCGCTGCGGCGGATATGTTCCGGCTGCAGAGCGAGGAAAGCCTGGCGATTGACGGCGCCTTAGCCGCCGAGGGCGCGACGCTGGCGCTTCTCGACGAGCTGGAGAAAGCCGGCCCGTTCGGCGCCGGTCACATCGCGCCGGTGTTTGTGCTGCCGCGCCACAGACTTATCGATGCGCGGCCGATCGGCACCAACCACATCCGCGCCGACCTGCAGTCGCAAAGCGGCGGCAACCTCCAGGCGATCGCGTTCCGCGCCGTCGACACCGCGCTCGGCGAATTCCTGTTCAAGAACAGGGGCAAGACCGTGCACATAGCCGGTTCGCTGTCGGGCAATTACTGGAACGGCAACCGCTCAGTGCAATTC
>NZ_RZSR01001604.1:0-695 GCF_004023265.1 Mesorhizobium sp. M1A.F.Ca.IN.020.06.1.1 | reverse complement strand
CAGGATATCGATCGGACCGCCCGGCGCCGCCGCCCTTCACCGTCATCCGTGGTCCAGCCGTTCCGGTCCTCTCGCCCGAACCGGCGGCGGCGCCGGGCGGTCCGATCGATATCCTGATCGCCGAGGACAATGACGTGAACCAATTGGTCTTCGGCCAGATCCTCAACGGCCTCGGCCTCAGCTATCGCATTGCCGGCAATGGCCGCACCGCGGTTGAGATGTACCGCTCGCTGCGCCCGAGGCTGGTGCTGATGGACGTCTCCATGCCTGAGATGAACGGTTACGAGGCGACGCGCGCCATCCGCGCCATCGAAGGGCAGAGCGGCAGCCATACGCCGATCATAGGCGTCACCGCGCATGCGCTGAAGGGCGACCGCGAAAAATGCATGGAAGCCGGCATGGACGACTACCTGCCAAAGCCGGTCTCTCCCGACCGCCTCGGCGCCAAGATCGGCACCTGGCTCAGCGAGACGGTGGCGGCGAAGACGGCTTGAGCTACCGATTTCGCATAACCAGGCACGCCCCGCCGACGCTTTGCAGCTTATTGCAGATGCCGTTGGCCTCGGCGCGCGAGTCGGCACCGATCCTGACCGCATAGATGCCGCGCCGGCCGATCGGCGTGCGCACGCGGCTGACCACAGGATCATGGCTGCCAAGCAGGGAAGGGAATCGGCCGCGAACCCGCAACCACTGGC
>NZ_RZSR01001603.1:0-695 GCF_004023265.1 Mesorhizobium sp. M1A.F.Ca.IN.020.06.1.1 | reverse complement strand
CTTCAGGTCGTTCATTCGCAGCGAGCATGTTCGGCCTCTCCGAGTAAGGTGTTGATTGAAAGCGACCTCACTTTGTCACAGCGCGGATCGCTATCCACCTCCTCATAGGATCTATCAGGAGCTGGCGTTCCATCTTGAGGACTCTGCCTCGTTTCGCGCTTTTGCCCGCCTACCATTGTCATGGAGCCCCCAGAAGTCAGTGCTGCAAAAGACGATCGGCGCGCTGCGGCCCGCGACCTGGGAAAAGATCAATCGGGTACTGCTGTCGAGCGCTCGGCAAGCGAAGCTCGAAGACGGCGCGGTGGTGCGGCTGGACAGCACCGTGACCTCGGCACTCATGCACGAGCCGAGCGACAACAGCCTGCTTTGGGATGCCGTGCGGGTCATGGTGCGCCTTTTGAAGCGGGCTGATGTCTTGAGTGGTGGCCCAGCATGGCATGGCGCGATCACTGCCGTGCAGCCAAGAGGCGGGCTCGCAAGATCCAGCTCACGCGCGGTCGACCCAATCGCGTCCAACTCTACCGCGAGCTGATCACGATCACCCATGCGACCTTGGCCTATCTGGAGCAGGCGAGCGAGCGTTTGGCCGTGGCCAGCACACCGTCCATAGCCCTGTGGCAGATCCAGGTTCGTCATTATCGGCCGCTGGTCTAACGGATCATCAGACAGAGCGAGCGGCGGGTGTTGGCCGGTGA
>NZ_RZSR01001602.1:0-696 GCF_004023265.1 Mesorhizobium sp. M1A.F.Ca.IN.020.06.1.1 | reverse complement strand
TCTACATTGCCGCTTCGCTCGGCTGGCTTTGGGTAGCCGAAGGCGTGCGCCCCGACCGTTTCGACCTCGCCGGAGCCGCGCTCTCGCTCGTCGGCGCCTCGGTGATCCTGCTCGCGCCAAGAGGAGCCTGAATTGGAACTGCCCACCGCGCTCCGGCAAGGCGTCGACAGCCTGCTCGAAAAAGTACCGCTGCCGGCGCTGAAACAGGCCGCGAGAACGCTTTCGGAACGCTATCGCGCCGAGTTGCGTGACGGCCGCCTGCATATGGGCGAAGACATGGCGGTGAAGGCTTACCTGGCGACCAGGCTGCCCGCCACCTATGCCGCCGTTCGCGCTTGCCTGGACGCGCTGGCGGACGCCCGTCCGGATTTCCAGCCGAAAAGCCTGCTCGATATCGGCGCCGGTCCTGGCACCATGCTTTGGGCCACGGCCGATACCTGGCCGGAGCTCGAACGGGCGGTTCTGGTCGAGGCAAGCGCGGCGGTGCGCAAGGTCGGCCAGTCGCTGGCCGCCGGCGCGATCGCTGTCCGCGCGAGCTGGGTAGCCGGCGACGCCACCATCGATCTCGACGGTTTCGACCCGGCGGACTTGATCAGCGTCGCCTATGTGCTCGACGAGATCGCGCCGGCCTCGCTGCCAAAACTCGTCGACCGGCTCTGGCGATTGACGGCCGACACGCTGCTGATCGTCGAGCCC
>NZ_RZSR01000015.1:0-18406 GCF_004023265.1 Mesorhizobium sp. M1A.F.Ca.IN.020.06.1.1 | reverse complement strand
GTGCTGGATGGCGCCGGAAATTCCGGCCGCGATGTAAAGCTTCGGTCGAATGGTCTTGCCAGTTTGGCCAATCTGGCGATCAGCCGGCATCCAGCCCTTCTGGACCAAGGGGCGCGAACAGCCATGCTCGGCGCCGATCGCTCGGGCAAGATTCTTCACAAGCTGAAGGTTCTCCGCCGCACCGAGACCGAGGCCTCCCGCAACCACGACATCCGCATAGGCAAGATTTGCCATTGCCGACTGGTTATCCGGTAGGAAGCCGAGGACTTTGGTGACGATATCGTCCTCAACGAGCGACAGCTTGTGCCGCATGACACGCCCGACCGGCTTATCCACCCGTTGCGGCATAGGCATGACCCTTGGTCGCACCGTCGCCATTTGCGGCCGGTAATTTAGTGTATAGATCGTACACAACAACGAGCCACCAAAAGTCGGACGGGTCGCGGCGAGTGAACCGTCGGAATCTACATCAAGTTCGGTGCAGTCGGCCGTGAGCCCCGTCTGCAGGGTCGTCGCTACCGAGCCCGCAAGATCCCTGCCCAGTGTGGTCGCGCCGAGAAGGAGGATTTCGGGTTTATGGGTATTGACCAGATCCGTGAGCGCCTTGGCGAACGGCTCGTTGCGGTAGTCGGCGAGCGGCGGCGCATCGACGATGTAGACAAGATCCGCCCCGTAAGCGAAGGCCTCGGCAACAGCGTCCTCGACCATCTCGCCCGGCGGTCCCAGCACGACGCCCGCGAGCTGGACTTCAAGCTTGTCGGCTAATTTGCGGCCTTCACCCAGCAGTTCGAATGATACAGGATGCACATTGCCGCGTTCGAGCTCGAGGAAGACCCACACGTGCCGGTAGTCTTTGAAACGGTCGGGAAGTTCTTTCTTTACACCGGCACGGCCGGGGGCAATGCGAGGGGTAGTTTGGCTTGCGGTCGACATTTTCTGCTCCTGGCCGTCACGTGCCGCTGTTGAAGGCCAGCTCATGTTCCAGCGCCGGCCGGCGGGTTAAGATATCGGCGATGAGTTCATCGGCTATGTCCTGCAAGCCCCTTTCCGCGGTGTCGATCTGCGCCGCCCTTTCTGCCCGTGCGGTGGGGGCGAAAACACGCTTGACGACTGTAGGCGAGCCACGCAGACCGCACCGGGTGAGATCGTCAATGCCGGCGTCGGCTGCAGTCCACTTCACGACTTGGCTGCGCGCCGCGCACAGAGCCTGCTGGAGCGAGCCCCGGCGGATTTCGTTGGTGTCTTCCAGCATGGTAATGAGGCAAGGGAGTCTGCTCTTCAGCAACTGGGTGCCGCCTTCGGCGCGACGAGCGACTTCGATCTCTCGCGTATCGAGATCGATGGAGGCAATCTTCGCGACATAGGTAAGTTGCGATAAATCTAGGCGCTTGGCTATGCCCGGTCCGACCTGGGCGGTATCGCCGTCAATCGTCTGCTTGCCGGTGAAGACGATGTCCGGCCTGCCGAAAGTCTCCCCAATTTTTGCGATTGCTTGCGAAAGAGCAAAGGAAGTCGCCAGCGTATCGGATCCGGCAAAATAGCGGTCCGTCAAGAGAACTGCTCGGTCAGCACCGTAACCGAGCGCCTTTCGCAGCGAGTCCTCCGCCATGGGCGGACCCATTGTGAGCACAGTAACCTCGCCACCATGAACGTCGCGCAGTTTGAGCGCTTCTTCGAGGGCGAACAGGTCGTAAGGATTGATGATGGTCGGAACACCCTGACGCATGATCGTGTTCGTCACCGGGTGCACGCGGATCTGTGCCGAATCCGGCACCTGCTTGATGCAGACTACGATATGCATTGGCGGTTTCTCTAAGCTCCCAGTCCGGATTCGTGCTTGGCGGTTCACCTCATTGCCTGCATCGTTCATGCCAAGTCGTCTTCCTGCCTCTATTCCAGAAGGTGGCTTCGTTTGCTTCCGAGGAGGCGTCATGAGGACTGGATTTGTCGACTTCTCGACATTGTCGCGTCGCAGCCGTGTCGGGCTCATTACTTTCCGAACCGCTTCAGTGCAGAGTCGAGCGGGACGAAGGCGCGGCCAGGTGCGGGACATATGTTTGGATCGTGGTCCCTTAGCACCTTGAACACACGTTGCGTGAGCGGCGAGGAAGTCGCGAAATCTTCGTAGGCGCGTTCCAGCTTGGCGCGCACCCGCGCGGCGATTACCTGGTTAGGCAGACCGGAGAAATCTTCTTCGGCAAGGTATTGGCCCACGCGCTTCATGATATGGAGCCGCGAGACATTCATCACTTTCGGGTCGTAGGAGACGTCAAGGCAGGCGAAGAAGTCCTCCGCGGCCGACAGGCCCTTCAGTCGCGCTAGGATATCGGTGCGATCGATCGGGCGGCTATCAGCGGAGCAGTTCATTGTATTCTCCCGGCGCGAAATTGTGGTGTCGATGCATTGGTGACATTGCTGACGGCGTGCCGACCTCTGGCACGGCGGCTGGGCAAGAGACTTGGCGATCTCAAGCTTTTCTGAAGTGGTGAAGGCGACCCCGAGTTTAACTGCTCTCCTTGCGCAGGGTCGTCACGTTGAGGAAGACCTCACGGCTCGTCGGCTATTGTGCCGCTCGGACCCGGGCCGGAATGAAGCTGTTCTGCACCTCGCCCGCACAGTCCAGCACTGGGAACGGCCCGTAGCTTCTCGGTGATCGCAGGCAGGACCTCAAGCACGCGGTCTACGTCATCTTCGCCGTTGTCACGCGACAAGGAGAAGCGGACTGCCCCACATGCCGCGTTCATAGCGATCAGAACATGGCTCGGTTCCAGTGAGCCAGAGGCACAGGCGGACCCGGCGGAACAGGCGATTCCCAGCCGGCTCAGGACAATTGGAATTGCATCGCCTTCGATACCTTCGAATCCAATGTTTGCAGTGTTTGGCAATCGCTCTTGCGGATCGCCGTTGATGGATGTGTTTGGGATGCGCTGGATGATCCCGTTCTCAAGGCGGTCGCGCAACCATTTTATTCGTTTTGTCTCGTCCATGAATTTCAAGGCGAGTTCGGCCGCCATGCCCAGTCCGACTATGCCGGGTGTGTTTTCAGTGCCTGCACGCCGGTCGCGCTCTTGGTGCCCACCCTTGATCATGGAGGAGAAGCGCACGCCACGTCTTACATAAAGCGCGCCTATCCCCTTTGGACCATGCAGCTTGTGGGCGGAGAGCGACAGCATGTCGATCGCGGTCGATTTCAGCTCAATCGGAAGCCTTCCGACCGCCTGCACTGCATCAGTGTGGAAAAGCGCGCCGACTTCCCTGGCTAGATCGGCAAGCTTAACCACGGGAAAGATCGTACCGGTCTCATTGTTCGCCCACATTATCGAGACGATTGCCACTTGTGGGGTGAGGGCGGTTCTGTAGGCGTCCAGGTCGAGCCGGCCGTAGTGATCGACTGGGATAATGTGCACCTTGACGCCGCGCGTCTTCTCAAGGTGCGCGCACAACTTCAGAACGGCCGGATGTTCAACCGCGGAAGTCACTATTTCCGTTCGGTCGGGCATCACCTCCAGCGCCGAAAGGATGGCTGTACTGTCGCTTTCAGTCCCGCCCGAGGTGAAGATGATCTCGTCCTCGAATCCCGCGCCGATGAGGGCTTGCAACTGTTGCCTCGCCTTTCTCACGGCTTCAGCAACCGATGCGCCATAGGCGTGCATGGACGAATGATTGCCAAATTGCTCCGTAAAGAAAGGCAACATCGCTCCAACGACTGCAGGATCAACCCGCGTCGTTGCGTTGTTGTCGAGATAGACAGGGTTCATGGGAGTGATCCTTCAACTGCTGAAATGATTCAAGGGTAGTCGGGCCATTGAACCTCTGGCGCATATCGTATCTGGTAAGGTGGGCGGCCGGGGGAGCGATGGCTTGGCTGACCGGTCGCTGTCGACATTGCCCTTTGGTGGCGGCATCCGCCGGGAATTCAGCTGTTTCGGGCAATTTTGTTTGCTTGCCCACGGCAACGATCGATGATCGCGATTTGGTGCATCACCGAACGCAATTGTTCCGGGCCGACAGTGCGTGTCGGCCGGTTCCAGAGCGCCGGCGGTTACCGGTTCGACGCAGTATTCCTTGGCGTCGCTATAGTCGAACATAGCCTGTTCCCTCGCAATCATTTGCAGGACTTGCCGCAGCCGCACGTCTCACGCGCATTGGGGTTATCGAAAACAAAGCCGGATGTTTCGAGCCCAGTGACGAAGTCCACGGTCATGCCGGCGGCATGGGGTTGGGAGCCTCTATCCATGAACACCTTGAGCCCATCTCGCTCGATGATCGCATCGCCCTCACGTGAGACGCTCTCCAGGCCCATTGAGTATTGGAAGCCGGCGCAGCCGCCGGCATGGACCATGATGCGAAATCCTTCCGCCGGCTCGCTGGCGCGGTAAAGAGCGGCCTTGATGGCGGCAACAGCGTTGTCGGTGAGCGTAATCATGGCTCGATTTCTCCTCGGTCCGGCGTTTTCGTGGATCATCTCGCATGGACCGTGCCAAAGGGAAGACGTGTCAAAAACCGTAGGACATCCCGACGTCTCTTATGCTCGATTGCTGGGGAGACGTCCGACAACCGACACTTACTGTCGGGTTTGTCGCGTCCGCGTCACAGGAAGGGCGCCTGAGTTCGCGATGCACTCACGCGTAAAGCAATGAACAGAGCCAAAGATGTTCAGAGCTTGCCGCGGAGCAACTGGCACGATTTTTGTGAAGCCTTCGTTGCGGCGGCAAAATTGCCGGCCGATTCACCTTTGGGTTGCCCTCGCAATCGAAGAACGAAGGAAAGCAATATGATCCATCAGACCCGCCTTGGTGGGAAAGCAGCACCGCCGGTGGTACCCGAATGCTCGATCGGCCGATTGGCGCCGACCACCCAACAATCGCTCGCTACCGGCGATTGGCCGCTGACCGCCCGGAGACAGGATTCGACTGGCATGTGCCTGACGATCGATCGCGTCCGCCGTGCACATCCCTGAGGCCCGTTTTTCGATCGATCGTCAAAAGAAGAACGGGGCAGGGGTAAAAACATGGATCAGCGCAAGAAGCGGTCGCCCAACGAAATCCGGCGTGCGTGGGAAGTCTGTCCGAACATTCCCGCGCGTGATTTCGCCGCCCAATTGGCCATTTCGGAAGCGGAACTGGTCGCGGCCCATTGCGGTTTCGGCGCGGCACGCATCGACCCGCGCGTCAATCACCTTCTGACGGGCCTCGAATTCGTGGGCGAAGTGACGGCGCTGACCCGCAATCAAGGTGCCGTGCACGAAAAGATTGGCGTCTTCAACAGAGTGATAACCGGCAACAATCACGCCATGGTCCTTGGTGACGAATTCGACCTTCGCGTCTTCCCGCAGGCTTGGAGGTATGGTTTCGCTGTTGAAAGGCGCCATCGCGGCGGAATCCAGCGCAGTTTGCAATTCTTCGACGCCGCCGGCGCAGCAGTGCATAAGGTGCATCTCAGGCCGGTCTCCAACCTTCATGCCTATCGAAAGCTGGTGGCCGAGCTCGTATCCGCCAACCAGGAGCCGACCATGTCGCTTAAGGCGAGAGTAGCCGACCTGGGCGCGAGGACTGCGGACTGGGCCGGCACGGTGGACGACCTACGCGAGTACTGGAGCCGGCTGACTGACGTCAACCTTCTAAAGACGCTCAAGCTCAGCCGCTGCCAGGCTTTGCGCATGGTCGGCCAGGATTACGCTTGGCTGCTCGACAATGCCGCAGTTGGCGCCGTGCTCCAGCGTGCGGCCGAAGACGAATTGCCGATCATGTGCTTCGTCGGCAACCGAGGTTCTATCCAGACCCATTCCGGCTTAATCAAGTCGGTCAAGCAGATCGGGCCGTGCATCCATGTGCTGGACGAAACGTTCCGGCTGCATCTCAGGACCCACCAAATCCGTGAGGTTTGGGCCGTGCGCAAGCCGACCAATGACAGTCACGTCACCTCGCTCGAAGCATATGGGTCCGACGGCAAGATCATCATCCAGTTGTTCGGTGCGCGCAAGGAAGGCGAACGCGAGCGCGACGACTGGCGGGTTCTGGCGGAAAACCTGCCTCGTTTCCCCGACAGCTACATGAGAAAAGACCGATCGTCGTCGGTGGGACGCCGGCGCCCATCTGCCTCCGCAGCCAGTAGCCGGGCATTGAAGCCGAGACCGGGGACACGATGACGCAATAAGCGCGCTGTATTATCGCAACGCGATGAGCAGGAAGCAATTTGGCGCTGCCCCATCGACCGCATGGTTACGACGAAGCCGCGGCCTTTGGGCCGAGCTCAGAGGTGACAATAGCGTGAACGCCGCCGACCGTCACTCCCCACCAGGCGGTCAGGTTTTGCGGTTCGGGCCGAGCAAAAATACTGTCAAGACAGCGAGGAACGTGGCAACCGCGCTGTAGACAAAGACACTGGCAATACCCGTGTGATCCACCAATAGGCCACCGCAAGTTGTGCCGGCTGCGATGGCCACTTGGAAGGTTATGACCATCAGTACACCAGCGCTCTCGGCCTGTTTCGGAGCGGCGCGTAGCACCATCCATGTCTGCAATCCGACCGGGACCGCGCCAAAAGCAAAGCCCCATACGGCAACTGCAATTGCCGAGGTCAAGGCCGATGCTCTCATGGTCAGGAGCGAGACAGCGGCTACGGCAATGAGCAGGGGCGGCAGGGCCGCGACCGCCTTGAGACTGTGTTTGGTGAGGAATGCGCCGGCTAAATTGCCGAAGACGCCGGCCGTGCCAAAAGCAAGGAACACGAGCGGGATTGACTTCTTGTCGAGCGCAGGAACGCTCTCGAGAAAGGCGCGGATGTAGGCGAAGCTGGCAAAATGGCCGGAAGCGACCAATAGCACGACTAGCACCGCAACCTTCATCGCCGGATTCTTCGCGACATCCAGCGGACTGCGGAATCTGCGCACTTCGATCGGAGGCAGTGGCGGAATGGTTACGAGTTGCACGAGCAGCGCAACGGCACTCACGATTGCGGCGACCTTGAACGAGGCTCGCCATCCCCAAATGTCACCGACATAAGCGCCGATTGGAGCCGCGCAGACGGAGGCGACAGAAACGCCGGTGAGGATGACCGACATGGCGCGCGGCATGAGGTGACTTGGAACCAGCCGCATCGCCAACGCTGCCGAAATTGACCAAAAACCACCAAGCGATATGCCAAGGACGACGCGTGCCGCCAGCAAAACCGGCAGCGACCCCGCAACCTCCGCCAGAACGTTCGACAGGATCAGCAGGAGCGTCATCGCCCAGATGACGACCCTGCGGTCCAGACGCTTTGTCACGATGGCGATTATCGGTGCCGAGATCGCCGCGACGATTGCGGCCGCTGTTAGCGCCTGTCCAGCCGTGCCCGTGGTGATACGGAGATCATGCGCGAGCGGTGTCAGAACGCTGGCGGGCAGAAACTCTGCCGTCACAAGCCCGAAGGTGCCGAAGGAAAGCGAAATGATGGCACCCCATGCAGGGCCAGAACGTTGATAGGGACTTTCTGGGTCAAGCCGATCTCGGTCGAACAAAGCCGCGTCCACTAAATCTGTCGCCGATTCGGTCATGAATGAGTTCTCCGGCTAGGAGCTGTTGCAGCAGGGGTGGCTACATCGCCGGGGATCAAAGCCGCGAGACCTTCCGGCGGCGGCCAGTCGGCATCAGTCGAGGCCTCGGAGCCCGACGCATCCGAGGCCTCATCGGAGGGCCGACGGACCCAACCGTCGACAATGCGGGAGAGTTCTCGGCGCGGTCGCATCGATCGCATTCGTCGAAGTGCGGTCTGTTCACTGCGAACCAAGCAAGCCGAACGCGGTGTCCTCGATCGAGGCCTTGATGGGGGGATGATCGACGATCTCTATATTGCTTTGAAGCAGGAAGTTCCGTCGCCATATGTGGTTATCCTGGCAGCCAGAATTGAGCGGTTGTCGCAAGCACCAAGGCGGTCGCAATGAGTGCAACGAGGCGGAAGTCTGATCGATGGCTGCGGTTCGATGGCCGCGCGATCGACAAAATTGAGGTGATGAGTTATCCCTTTTGAAGCCGTTGCTCCCAATTCTGGGATAAGGTAATTGCAGGCGGTCCCAGCAACGTCGGGCGGCCTTTTTGGTGATCGAATTCATGGGACGACACTCTCGGTCCGTGACGCATCTGCGAATGACTCCGCAAGTTCCGTGCCATCAACGACAAATCTGGCTCTGCTGAGCGGGTGGTGGAGGCACGAGCGTGGGCTATCCCAAGAGCTTGCCGCAAGGTTGTTCGAAGTTGAGGTGCCGGATAGACCGCAAATATGTCGGGCGGCCTGGGGTTGGCCAACACGAAGATGCGCAAGTTCAAAAGGACGAGCTGAACCCTTGCCGATATCCATCCGAGGCTGATCTGGAGAAGGTCAAGAACTGCGTCTTGAAGGCTTCCGCCGCACCGGCAAATGCTAAGCCAAGGTGCTGGGCAAGATGGACAGGGCCATCCAACCCGTCGACTGGACGCTCATTAATGGCGTCGGTGTGGCTCTGTAGCTGGCGAGAAAAACGCCCTGCTGAAAGACAAAAGCTCGTGTGGCCGGCTCTGAAGGACGGCCAATGAGGCATGCGAGGAGAGGCTATAGTCCATTCGTGTAGACTGATCTTGTCCTACGGAGGCGGCTAACCACCCCGCCAGACATCATCGAGGGGAGCGCCACTAGGCTCACCCCAAGTGTTGGTCGTTTCCACCTGGTGACCTCGGCCAAGTCACCAAGCCGCTTAGCGCAAGCTTTCGAACTGGATGCTCCCCGGGCACATGATCGGCTAGCGATCCCACCAGTTGAGTTGCTCCAAGTCGCTGTCTAGCATTCTACATTCTGTGTCCGACGCTGGACAAGAATGTTGCAATCCCGACCAGCAAGTCAGCGCAGGCGCCACCTGTTGCCCAGCAAACGGCAAGGATTATCGAAAGACGAATTCGGCACGGAGCTTGCACCGACGATTGCATGCAAATGCCGACAGCATCTCATGAACGGTCTCTCGATTCTGGCGCGGTTAAATCGCGGCCGGTTCCAGATCATGTCCCGCCCGAAATGGTGAGGGACTTCAACCTGTTTACGTCGCCCGGCATGTTGCCGACGGCTAACGGGGATCCGCATGCAGCGGTTGCTTGCGTTCATGCCGGGCCTCCGATCTTTTATTCAACCAGCAACACGCGCGACGGTCGGGGTACCTGGGTCATCACTCGCGCGAGCGACCAGCGCCGGGTGCTGCAGGACACCGAAACGTTTTCCAGCCATCGCAGCATCTTCGCCTCTGTGCTCGGCGAGAGCTGGCCGATGATCCCGCTTGAGCTCGATCCGCCATTCCACGGTGTTTTTCGCTCACTGCTCAATCCGCTGCTTTCGCCAAAGCGGGTAATGGCATTGGAGCCGGCTGTCCGGGAACGAGCGATCAAGCTGATCGACAGGATCGCCGCATCAGGCACGAGCTGCGACATCATGAAGGATTTTGCAGTTCCGTTCGCGGTCAATATCTTCCTTCGCTTTATTGGGCTTTCGGACAACGGACTAGAAACATTTGTCGGCTGGGCTAGAGATCTGCTCCACGGCGATAAGGAGCAACGACCACCCGCAGCCCGGACGATCGTGGCCTTCATCGACGAACTTGCCACCGAGCGCCGCAAGGAGCCGGTCGATGATTTCATGACCTTCATCGTGAAGGCAAAGGTCGAGGGTCGTCTGCTCAGTGACGAAGAAGTCCGTGGCATCGGCGTGCTTGTGTTCGTCGCGGGACTCGACACGGTCTCAGCAGCCATATGCTTCGACTTGGCCCATCTCGCGCGCAACCCCAAAGATCAGGAATTGCTACGAAGCGAACCTGACCGGATTGCCGTCGCTGCGGAAGAATTGCTGCGCGCCTATTCGACCATTCAGATGATCCGAGTGGCAACGAAGGATGTCGACTTCAAAGGCGCGCCGATCCGCAAGGGAGATTATGTTTCCTGTGCCACGATGATTGCCAATCGTGACCCGGCGGAATTCGAATGCCCGAATGAGATCGATCTGGCGCGCGAGGACAACCGGCACGCTGCCTTTGGCTATGGTCCCCATCGTTGTCTTGGCTCACACCTTGCCCGGCGGGAGATTGTCATTGGCCTGGAGGAGTGGCTGGCGCGCATCCCAGCCTTTCGGATCAAGACAGGGACTGAACCTATCACCTTCGGCGGCCATGTGTTCGGGATCGAGAATCTGATCCTGGAATGGTCCTGAAGTTTCAGCCAACGACATTGGAGTTCGCTATGCGTGTCGTCGTACATAAAGCCAGATGCCAGGGTCATGCGCGCTGCTGGGCGCGGGCGCCGAGAGTCTTCAAGCTTGATGACGCCGGCTACATCTTGCCCGGTGATATTGATGTTGCCGATGGGGAGCAACTGCTTGCCTCAAAAGGGGTACGAGCCTGCCCCGAACAAGCTCTGGAAGTTGACGAGCCCCCCGCTAACTCAGTTGTAGAGAGAGACACACGCAAAGTGCAGACTGGCATCGGGAAGGACAAAACAATCATACAATTCGCGACAGACCCTGTCGACCACGCGAAAATTACCGAACTGCGTGACCGAGAGGCGATCCGCAACTGCCTGTATCGGTACTGCCGCGGGATAGACCGCGCCGATGAGGCGGCGCTGCGTAGCGCATACTGGCCCGAAGCGTATGACAGGCACGGTCCCTATTGCGGACCGGCAGAGGACTTCATCCAATTTGCTCTCGGTCTGCCGGGGCACCGTAACATCCATCAAATCACGAACAGCCTGATCGACTTCATCAGTTCAGCAGAGGCCGCGGTCGAGAGCTATTTCACCGCGCTGCAACGCGGACCGGATACAGACCAAGAAATACGTCAGACGCTGCTTTGCGGCCGTTACTGCGATCTGTTTCAGAAGAGGCAGGACGAGTGGCGAATTGCGGAACGGACAGTCGTCTACGATTGGGTTGAGGAGCAAATCCCGCCAGCGATTCTTGAGGCAGATAGGTTCGGCCGGCGACAGCCGATTGGAGCACCACATCCAGACGATCCCATCTACCAGTTGCTCAAGGGTCACATCCCCACCGACCAAGATGGCGTCGAGGGTCCCCAACTGGGAGCTGCATAAGTGGGTAGGAATGGAGGATGAGCGCCCTACGGGAACGACATCTGTGTGGGGCCGCGACTGGCGGTCACTGCAACGATTTGGCTCGGCCCTTCATTCCGCCCAAGGTTGATGGGCTGAGATCACAAGCGGTCATCGTGGAGAAGCTCTCGTGAAACTGGCAGCACGCACCGTAATCATCACAGGCGCTGCGGGCGGGATCGGCCGTGCCCTGGTCGATATCCTTGCCGCGGACGGAGACACTGTAGTTGCGGTGGACCTTCCGGGCAGTGGTGTGGTTGAACTGGCTCGGGATCTCGGGTCGCCGCACGTCGGTCTGGAGTGCGATGTGTCGCGAGAGAAGGACATGCTCTCACTTTTCGGCCAGGTCGAAGCACGGTTCGCGCAAATCGATGTCCTCATCAACAATGCGGCGGTTGGACCCACGATGGATAGGATCATCGACACCGCTGTCGATACCTTCCGACGCGGCGTGACAGTGAACCTTATTGGGCCATTCGTTATGGCCCGGGAAGCGGCGCGGCGCATGAAGCCGGGCGGTGCGATCGTCAATGTGGCTTCGATGGCGGGCGTGGTCGGCAATCCCAGGCGCAACGCCTACGCAGCCTCGAAAGCTGGCGTGATCTCGTTGACAAAGTCCCTTGCATGCGAGTGGGCTATGCGAGGAATCCGCGTCACGGCGGTGGCGCCGGGCTCCGTCCGCACCCCAATGGTCACAGAACTGGCACGCGCTGGCAAAATGGACCTCGCGGCGATACGCCGCCGCGTGCCGATGGGGCGCTTGGCTCGCCCCGACGAGATCGCCAGGGTCGTGCGTTTTCTGAGCAGCACGCAGGCGCGCTACATCACCGGCTCGGTGCTGGCAGTCGACGGAGGCTGGATGTCATTCAACCAGCCGGGGGATGCTCACCCGCCGGTGGATGGTGCGCTCCAAGCCGAGCTCTCCTGTCCGGCCGAATGCACAGATGCGCGAATCGTGCTCGTCACCGGTGGCGCAAAAAGCATTGGCGCGGCCGTCGCTCGCCGCTTTGCCGCGAACGGCGACACCGTCGTGATTGCTGATAAAGATGGCACTGCAGCGGCAGAGCTGGCTACATCGCTCCCCGGCAAGCATCTGGCGAAATCGCTGGACGTGGCCGTCGAGAGCGATGTGGTGTCGATGTTCGAAGAACTGAGGGGACGCTTCGGGTATATCGATGTTCTGGTCAATAGTGCTGATACCGCCGACAGGATTGTGCCTGCGATCGAGCAACTGTCGAAACAGCTCGAACACGTCCTGGATGTCAACCTTACCGGCGCCTTCACCTGCGCGCGCGAAGCGATCAAGGCTATGCGCCCGGGCGGCGTGATCCTCAATCTCGGGTCGATCGACAGCTTTCTGCCGTTCGCGCCGCGCCATGCCTACGGCGCCTCCAAGGCGGGGATGGATATGCTGACCCGTTGCATGGCGGCCGAACTCGGGCCGGTCGGAATTCGGACAGCCACCGTCGCTCCTGGCCACATCCGCACGCCCGCACTTGCTCAGTTGGCCAAAGCCGGCCGCATCGACCTGACAGCAATCGGACGACGCATCCCCATGGGCAGGATGGGACGGCCAGAAGACGTCGCAGATGCATCGTTCTTCCTTGCTTCGTCTGACGCCTCATACATCAACGGCTCGATCCTCTACGTGGACGGCGGCTGGACCTCGTTCGGTGATGCGGGAAACGCCAGCGAGCTCTATGACGAATGTTTTGCGGAGGCCGCAGGTTAATTGCCAGGCCTTCGCAGGGCGACCGGCCGAGCATTATGAAGCCTCGGCTCCACGACGCACCTGAGGTGCTTGAGATCCAAGCATGCGCATGCCGAGCACATTCCCGGTCGGCTGACGTGTCTATAACGAGGAGAAATCATGGAATTTGCCACTTTCATTCTGGCCGCCCAGCGTGGCTATCACCAATCCTCAGAAAGCGTCATCCGCAACTCCATCGAACAGGCCGTCGCTTCGGAGCAGGCTGGGTTCAACACCGCGTGGTTTGCTGAGCACCACTTCAACAATTACAGCCTCATACCATCCCCGCTGATGATGGTGGCGCACTGCGGCGGCTTGACAAGCACGATTCGCCTGGGCACTGCCGTCTGCGTGCTGCCGCTTTACCAACCGCAGCGCCTGCTGTCCGAGATCGGCTTCGCCGACATCGTTGCGAACGGCCGTCTCGAGCTCGGCGTAGGCTTGGGATACCAGCAGTTCGAGTTCGAACGGTTCGGCGTGGACATCGATGAGGCGCCGGCCGTCTTTTCGGAATACCTGGACATCATTCTCAAGGGCCTCAACCAAAACGTCTTCGAACACGACGGCCAGTATGAGAAGATCCCCCCAACAGCGATTTCGGTCCGCACAGTCCAGCAGCCGACGCCGCCTATCTGGATCGCTGGCGGAGCCGCACGGATGGCTCGGGCCTACCGCGAGGGGCACAATTTTTTTGTCACAGCCTTCCACGACGGCTTAGAGACTTTGACCACACTGCGTGAATCAGTCGAGAGGGCGGCGGCATCCGAGGAAAAGAACGTCACCGACGTCAAGATATCGCTGCTGCGCTGCTGCTATGCCAGCCACGACGAGTTGGAGATCAACAGCTATCTCGACAATGCCCGCTTCCAGCGCCGGCTTTCTGAAGCCCTGCATCAGCGTCGCCAACAGAGCCACGATGGCTACCTGCTGCAGGAGACACCGACCCAGCAGGATCTGTCCTTCGAGACCATGCGCAAAAATTTGCCGATTGGCAGCGTAAATCGCGTGATTGATCGCCTGCTGGAAGAGATCGATATCTTGAAACCGGACCAGATCGCAGTTCAGACTCAATTGGGCGACTTCGACCAAAAGACGATGCTGCGCCAGATCGAGCTCTGGGGCGACAAGATCATCCCTGCGGTCAACAAGGCGCTTTGTCATGCCGGAAGCTGAAGCCGGCCGTTACGATGATGGCTGCCTATCCAGCGCGCAATGGCGTGGGTCCGAGCTAGGGAGGAGCTTCGATCAGCATGTGCTGCCCTGCGTACATTCACGTTCGCTTGAGGAGGTCCAGGCGGGCGAGGTGTTGGCGACGGAGGGGACAGGCCTTTCGTCTGTCGAATTGCGTGATGTCTTGGCCGCAACTTTCCCGTCTACCTCCAGCAGCGTATTCGCTTTGGAGGAGTTGAGCGAGCCCGAGCCGGAACTGGAAGAGGAACTGCTACGCCGGCTGCTGCTAGCGCATGCTGCGCCGGCCGACCCGGCGAGCGCCCGCTTGGCCAAGATCATCGCCCGGCGTGCGATGCGCATGGACCATCTTTGGCGGGATCTTGGCCTCTCAAATCGCGCTGAGCTCAGCCGCCTGCTTGCCAGACATTTTCCCGCGCTGGCGGCAGGCAACACAGAAAACATGAAATGGAAAAAGTACTTTTACCGCAAGCTGTGTGAGGCCGAAGGCTTTTCGTCATGCACAGCACCCAGTTGCGGGGAATGCCATGACTTCGAAAGCTGCTTCGGCCCGGAGGAAGTTGAGAGTCGCCTCTCGCCGACCACGAATGTCGGTTAGTCACTTCGCTTGATCGCAGCTGCGGACAAACGCTTATCGCGGCGCCGTCGTATGGAGGAAGGGATGTTCATCGCCTCGCGATATTTGGTGACGGTACGGCGAGCGACATCGATGCCGGTCTCCTTGAGTTGAGCAACGATGTCTTCGTCGGAATGTACCTTGTCGAGCGATTCTTCGGCTATGATTGCCTTGATCCGATGGCAGACAGCTTTGGCGGAGTGCGCATCGCCGCCCTCGCAGGATGCGATTGGCGCAGCGAAAAAATACTTCAGCTCGAACACCCCGCGCGGAGTCAACATGTACCTGTTCGAAGTCACCCGGCTTACCGTCGACTCGTGCATGCCGATCTCGTCAGCGACATTTTTGAGACAGAGAGGCCGCAGATGGGCGGCGCCGTGTGTAAAAAAGGCATCCTGCTGGCGCACGATTTCGGTCGCAACCTTAAGGATCGTCTTAGCGCGCTGCTTGAGACTGCTGATCAGCCAGTTCCCTTTTTCCTGGCAATTGTCGAGAAACGCTTTGCCTTCCGGATTTTGCTTGGTCAGCTGCGAGATTTCGGCGACATAGGTGTGGTTGATCAACACTTTGGGCAGCGTGGCCGGATCAAGCTCCACCCGCCATCCACCTTCGGACTTGGGCATTACCCAGACGTCCGGTACGATGGTTTCCGGCGTCCCGGACTGGAACCGGTCTCCAGGCTTGGGATCGAGCGCGCGGATTTCGTTCCTCATGTCGAGGAGATCCTCCTCGTCGACTCCGCAACGCTGCTTCAATCCCTGAAAATCCCCCCGTGCAAGCATCTCGAGATTGGCGACCAAAGCTGCCATAGCCGGGTCGAACCGGTCTTGCTGGCGCAGCTGAATCTCCAGGCATTCGCTGAGAGTTCGCGCAAAAATGCCCGGCGGATCAAATTGCTGCAAGATTCCGATGACCCGTTCCACATCAGCTTGCCGAACGTTTAACGTCCTGGCCAGATCGAAAAGGTTTACCTGAAGATAGCCAGTGTCCTCCAGATGAGCGGCGAGCTGTCCGGCAATCAGCCGCTCCTGGGGGGTGAACGGGTTGAGGGCGACCTGGCGGGCGACATGGTCGTGCAATGTTTCGGTGTGGGCGGTAAACTCCTCGACGGCAGGTCGATCGTTGCCGCTACTGCGTTGCGACTTCCATTGCCCGCGCCCGCCAGACGGCCCGCCAATGGGCGATTCGCCGATTTCGCTTCTGCTTTGACTGCTCCGCTGATCCACCCCTGGCAGCGGCGAATCGTCGTCAAACGGGTCAGGCTTCAAAACGGGGTTCTTCTCGAGTGCCTGCTGCACGAGCTGATGGAGTTCAGTATGCGTCAATCGCAGCAAGCGAATAGCTTCAATGGCTTGAGGCGATAAGACCATACGTTGCTTCTGGCGTTGAAGCAGGCTTGCTGAGAGATGCATGTTGAACCGTGATCTGCCGAGGAGGCTCTAGTGTGTGCTTGGGTTGTGTGAGACTTTCCACTTCTGGGTCATGCCGCCGCCTTCAATTTGTCGAGAACGTTTTGCGGGGATGAAACGCCATAGGGGTCCGTCTCGCAGTTGTCACAGAAGCCTTCCTCCTCGAACCACTGCTCCACCACGCCATCGTCGATCAGAGCGGCGTATCGCCAGGAGCGCATGCCAAAGCCCAGATTGTCCTTCGCGACCAGCATGCCCATTTTGCGCGTGAACTCGCCCGACCCGTCTGGGATCAGCTCGATCTTCTGCAGCCCCAAGGACTTTCCCCACGCATTCATGACGAAAGCATCGTTGACCGAGACGCAGTAGATCGCGTCAATTCGCAGTTCCAGAAATTGATCATAGAGTTTTTCGAAATCGGGCAGTTGGAAGGTCGAGCAGGTCGGGGTGAAGGCGCCAGGCAGCGAGAACAGGATGATGCGCTTGCCCCCGAAATAATCGTCGGAGGTCTTGTTCTCCCACTGATAAGGATTTGGCCCCCCGATCGACTCATCGCGAACACGCGTGCGAAAGGTCACGAGAGGAACGTTCTTTCTATAGGTCATTGATTTGCTTCCAGGCCAAAGTGGTACGGTGCATTTTTCGGTTAAACTGAAGCGGCATCGACTTCGGTCGACAGTTCCGGCAGCCTCGCGCCTTGGCGTGGTTGCCTCGGACCGGTCTTGTGCAAGACCGCCCCCGAGCAGGCACGTTTAACGGCGACGAGCTTCCGCGGAGACGGGGAATTTTGCTCGCGTGCTTTATCGAGCTTTGAGAGGTAGGCATGGTCTGCAACCGTGATTTTGACTGCGTTCTATCGACCGAGTCGCAAGCGCCATGCCAATTGACCCGATGCCTTGGGTTCACTTCGGTTTTTGCAGCAACTTTCGTGTTGTGCAGTAATGCCGGTCGATATTATTGCTCAAGCAGCACTGGAAATTGGGTGCGACTCCGTTCGGCAAACCCGGCCTTTGTCCGAAGCCGGACACGAATGTCGGAAATAGCCAAACGCCAGGATCTGGGGCGGGTTAAGAAACGTTGCCGTGGGCACCGGCTTCAGCACAATTGCGCCACGCGAGCATGGCTCCCAGCGTCAATGCCGTGCAGCAGCGAGACGAAGTCACTGCAGAATATCAACCTCTGCGAAGTCGTTGAAACCCAGCATGTGCGAGCCGTTCGAGGCGCAGATCAAGGCATGCTCGAGGAAGAGCTCGTGCTCTCGGCAGCAAGTGTTGCGACGTCTGACAAGGATCGTCGCGCTTCAAGGAAAAGAACCTGAATGGTGCACGGCTTGTGAAGGCCGGCGCATGGAAATGGCTGGGCTGATCATCCTCCATGAGGGTTGAATGAAGAGCTGGCCCCTATCTCCCTCAGCTGCAACGGGGGGAGATAGGGCATGTCCGTCTATCGCGCTGGGTAACATTCCTCGGTGATGCAATAAGGGGGAGCAATTTCTCATTTCGGCAGACACGACCCAGCTCTCCTTTCATGCGCTGATTCCCCCAGGGGAAATCGCGACTCCAGGCTTCCTATGCAGCGAATCGCGGTGCTGTCCGATGTCCGACAATGTCGGATGCGGATCGTAGCTGGGCTAGATCCGTCACTTTGCCTCGATGGTTTCCCACTGGCCTTATATCTGCTTCGCCCAAATGCGGCGACATAACCTGTGCGGCATCTGTGAATGGATCGACTTCAATCGAGACCTCGGAGGTCCCGATGCGCGAAGGGAGCTTGCCGATATGACGGCCACCATAGCGAACCACGGTCCGGACGACGAGGGGACTTGGATCGGCGGGCCTGCGGCGCTGGGACACCACCGCCTGGCAATCATCGATATCCAGGGCGGCCGCCAGCCGAGGATGCTCCAGGGGGATGGCCGACCTGACTTGGTGCTCGTCTACACGGGTGAGACTTACAACTACCGCGAGCTGCGTCAACAGCTGGCCGGCCTAGTCCATCGCATGAACACGAGCAGTGACACCGAGGTGGTGCTGCACCGCCCCCGCGAGTAGGGCTCTTCGGCGGGTACACTTTTTTCACGAAATCCGTGAATGTTTCTCGCGACATCATCCCGCAATCGGTGGTGCAGCGGGTGAAGAGCCCGTATCCGGCTATCCAGAATGCCGCCTACGACAAAATACTACGTACGCGGTTCACTGTGATGCTGGACGACCTAGTTGTGGAGCTTCAACAGGTTGTCCTCGATCAGGGCGAGGCGACTGATAGGCGTTTTTGACTTTAGGCTGCCATGTGGACGATGCCAATTGTATCTGTGCAGCCAGACAGGCAGTTCGGCGGCACGATG
>NZ_RZSR01000160.1:0-8451 GCF_004023265.1 Mesorhizobium sp. M1A.F.Ca.IN.020.06.1.1 | reverse complement strand
GATCGCCGAAGCGAGGGAAGCCGGCATCCTTGCCTTCGACGCGGAGACCTCTTCGTCCGATCCGATGCAGGCCGACTTGATCGGCCTGTCCATGGCGATCGCGCCGGGCCGCGCCGCCTACGTGCCGCTCGCCCACACGAGCGGCAATGGCGACCTGCTTGGCGGCGGCATGCTGGCGGACCAGGTCCCGGTCCGCGACGCGCTGGCTCTGCTCAAGCCCCTGCTCGAGGACCGGTCGGTCCTCAAGATCGTCCAGGACATGAAATACGACATCGTCGTGATGAGCCGGCATGGTATCGAGGTCGGCCCGTTCGACGACACGATGCTGATCTCCTACGTGCTCGACGCCGGCACATCCGGCGGGCATGACCTCGCCTCGCTGTCGGAGAAGTGGCTCGGCCATGCGCCAGGCACGAAGAAGGAGCTTGCCGGCTCGGGCAAGGGCGCGGTCGGCTTCGACCAGGTCGACATCGAGCGGGCGACCGCCTATGCCGGCGAGCAGGCCGATCTGGCGCTGCGGCTGTGGCAATTGCTGAAGCCGCGGCTCGCCGCCAAGGGTCTCGTCTCCGTCTATGAAAGGCTGGAGCGGCCGCTTGTGCCCGTGCTCGCCCGCATGGAGCAGCGCGGCATTTCGGTCGATCGCCAGATTCTCTCCAGACTGTCGGGTGAGCTGGCGCAAGGCGCCGCCCGCGCCGAAGAAGAGATCTATGGCATCGTCGGCGAGCGCATCAACATCGGCTCGCCGAAGCAGCTCGGCGATATATTGTTCGGCAAGATGGGCCTGCCGGGCGGCTCCAAGACCAAGACCGGCCAGTGGTCGACCTCGGCGCAGCTGCTGGAAGATCTCGCGGCCGAAGGCCACGAGCTGCCGCGCAAGATCGTCGACTGGCGGCAGCTCACCAAGCTGAAATCGACCTATACCGACGCCTTGCCCGGCTTCATCAATCCCGGGACGAACCGCGTCCACACTTCCTATGCGCTGGCCGCGACGACGACCGGTCGGCTATCATCGTCCGATCCCAACCTGCAGAACATCCCGGTGCGCACCGCCGAAGGCCGCAAGATCAGGACCGCCTTCATCGCCGAAAAGGGGCACAAGCTGGTCTCGGCCGACTACAGCCAGATTGAATTGCGCGTGCTGGCCCATGTCGCCGAAATCCCGCAGCTCAAGCAGGCTTTTGCGGACGGCGCCGACATCCACGCCATCACCGCGTCCGAAATGTTCAACGTGCCGGTAGAAGGCATGCCTTCGGAAGTGCGGCGGCGTGCCAAGGCGATCAATTTCGGCATCATCTACGGCATCTCGGCCTTCGGTCTGGCGAACCAGCTGTCGATCCCGCGCGAGGAGGCGAGCGCCTACATCAAGCGCTATTTCGAGCGCTTCCCGGGCATCCGCGACTATATCGAGGAAACCAAGGCCTATGCGCGCGAATACGGCTTCGTCGAAACCATCTTCGGCCGCCGCATCCACTATCCGGAGATAAGGTCCTCCAACCCGTCGGTTCGCGCCTTCAACGAGCGCGCGTCGATCAATGCGAGGCTCCAGGGCACTGCGGCCGACATCATCCGCCGCGCCATGGTGCACATGGAAGAGGCGCTGGAGAAGGCGAAGCTGTCGGCCCGCATGCTCTTGCAGGTGCATGACGAGCTGATCTTCGAGACGGTGGAAGCGGAAGTCGAAGCGACAATTCCCGTGGTGCGCCGCGTGATGGAGAACGCGCCGATGCCGGCGGTCTCGATGTCGGTGCCGCTGCATGTCGATGCGCGGGCCGCCGACAACTGGGACGAGGCGCACTGATACCTTCGTCATCCTCGGGCTCGACCCGAGGATGACGACTTGAGGGGCTAAGCCGCCTCAGCTCTACACTTCGCGCAAACCCCGCGAAACTCGATCACCGCCTTCTTGGCGGCGAAGCCGGTCGAGCGCACCCATTCGTCCAGCCGGTGGTCGACATCATGGTCGGACATTTCGGTTACCTGGCCGCAGCTGTCGCAGATGGCGAATGCGGTCATCGAATGACTGTGGTCGTGCGGCTCGGCGCAGGCGACGAAGGAGTTCAAGCTTTCGAGCCGGTGCACGAAGCCCGACTTCACCAGCGTGTCCAGCGCGCGGTAGACCTGCAGCGGCGCCCGGAACCCGCGCTCGCGCAGTTGGTCGAGCAGCATATAAGCGCTCAGCGGCCCGCTGGCGGCTTCGAGCTTCTCAAGCACGCACAGCTGGTTCTTGGTCAGCGCATCCCTTGCCGTCATCTTGTCTCCGGTCGTCGCGTCGTTTCGCGTGCCGACTGCGCACGCGAACGGCCTTTGGTCCATGAGATAGCGACGAACGCGCATCTTTGCCACTGTTTCCGCAGCTGGCGGCCTGGCGCGGGCCACTACTTGCGTGGCGGCCCCTTGCGCTCGGCGGAGGCCGCCCAAAGATTGATGTCGGCCTCGCGCGCATAGGTGTCGATCTCGGCAAGCTCGGCGTCGCTGAAGTCGAGCGCCTTGAGAGCGCCGACGCAATCCTCGACCTGTTCCGGCCGGCTGGCGCCGATCAGCGCCGTCGTCACGCGTCCCTTGCGCAGCACCCAGGCCAGCGCCATCTGCGCCAGCGTCTGGCCGCGCCGGCTAGCGATGGCGTTCAATGCCTTGATGTTGGTGACCGACTTATCGTTGATGAAGGCCGGACGCAGCGACTTGCCCTGGGATGCGCGGCTGCCTTCCGGGATGCCGCCGAGATATTTATCGGTCAGCATGCCCTGCGCCAGCGGCGAGAACACGATCGAGCCGATGCCGAGCCCTTCCAGCGTATCGAGCAGCCCATCTTCCTCGACCCAGCGGTTGAGCATGGAATAGCTCGGCTGGTGGATCAGGCAGGGCGTGCCGAGTCGCCGCAGGATGTCGGCCGCTTCGCGGGTGCGCTGCGAATTGTAGGAGGAGATGCCGGCATAGAGCGCCTTGCCCGAGCGCACCGCATGGTCGAGCGCGCTCATCGTTTCTTCCAGCGGCGTCTCGGGATCGAAACGGTGGGAATAGAAAATATCGACATAATCGAGCCCCATCCGCTTGAGGCTCTGGTCGAGGCTCGCGAGCACGTATTTGCGGCTGCCCCATTCGCCGTAGGGGCCGGCCCACATCTCGTAGCCGGCCTTGGTTGAGATGATCAGCTCGTCACGATAGGCGGCGAAATCGGTGCGCAGGATCTCGCCAAAGGCGGTCTCGGCCGAGCCGGGCGGCGGGCCGTAATTGTTGGCGAGATCGAAATGCGTGATGCCGAGGTCGAAGGCCTTGCGCACGATCGCCTGCTTGGTCCTGTGCGGCGTGTCATTGCCGAAATTGTGCCACAGCCCGAGCGAGATGGCCGGCAGCTTGAGGCCGGACCGTCCGCAGCGGTTGTAGATCATCTTCTCGTAGCGATTCTCGGCGGCGACATAGGGCATAGGGGAATCCTTGGGAAGGCGGCCGGGATCGCCGCCAGGTGACTTGAATCGATGCTCGCCCCGCAGCTTTACCCTCTCCCCGCCGAAACGGGGAGAGGGGTTGCCACCTACTTTTTCTTCGCCAGCAGCGCCTTCGCTTCCTTGATGCCGAGCGCCGCCGGCCGCTCGCAGGTCGTCTGCATGGCGACGAACTTGCCGCTTTCGCCGGAGCGCAGGACGCCGGTCATGACATCGACGGCATGCAGCGCCAGCTCCATCGAGCAGCGGTGCGGCCGCCCTTCGCCGATCGCGATCGCCATGTCGGCAAGACCTGCCGTGCGGTAGTTGGCCATCATGCCTTGGCTGTGCATCTCATTGGGCACGCCGAACGGATGATCCCACTTGGGAAGCTTCTTCACCGGCTTGGTCGCATCGGTGAAGCGGACTTCGCCGCCGAAGAAATTCGGGTCCGGCACAAAGACGGTGCCCGCCTCGCCGTAGAGCTCCATCGGCGCATGGCCGTGGCTCCACACGTCCCACGAGGTGTTGAGTGTCACCACCGCGCCATTCGCGAATTCCAGCAGCGCGTGGATGGTGGTCGGCGTGTTGACCGGGATTTTTTCGCCCGCGCGCGGTTTGGAGCTGATGGTGCGCTCCTTGGCCGGCGTCGCCGCGAAAGCCGCGACCTGCTTCACCGGCCCGATCAGCTGGATCAGGTTGGTGACATAGTACGGGCCGATGTCGAGCACCGGACCGGCGCCCGGCTGGAAGAAGAAGTCGGGATTGGGGTGCCAGTGTTCCATGCCATGGCCCATCACATGGCAGGTGCCGCTGGTGATCTTGCCAAGCTTGCCGCTGTCGATCAGATCGCGCGCCAGCTGATGCGCGCCGCCGAAGAACGTGTCGGGCGCCGAGCCGATGCGCAGTCCCTTCTTCTCCGCACGCTTCTTCAGATCCAGCCCTTCCTTGACCGACAGCACGAAGGGCTTTTCCGAATAGACGTGCTTGCCGGCGTCGAGCACCGCCTTCGACACGTCATAGTGCACGGCCGGAATGGTGAGGTTGACGACGATGTCGACGTCGTCATCTTTGAGAAGGTCGTTGACCGTCTCGGCGCGGAGCTTGAACTCCTTCGCCCGCATCTTCGCCGCGTCCATGTTGATGTCCGCGCAGGCGCGCATCTCGATGCCGCGGAAGAGCGGCGCCAGCGAGAAATACGCCTTCGAGATGTTGCCGCAGCCGATGACGCCTACGCCAAGTTTGTTTGCCATGATGGTATGTCCTAGTAATTCTTGACGGATTCGATCGAGCGACGGGCGAAGCGCTCGATGTCGTTGGGGTTGTCCTGCTCCATGACGAAGTACTTCGTCGCGCTTTTCGCGCGCAGCGCCTTGATCAGGCCCGCCCAGTCGATGGTGCCGTGACCGACATCCGACCAGCCGTCCTCGTCCAGCCCCTCCCCCGGCTTCGCCATGTCTTTGACGTGGACGGCACTGATGCGCTTGCCGTGCCTTTCGATCCAGGGCAGCGGATCGGCGCCGCCGCGCACCACCCAGGCAACGTCCATCTCCCAGCCGATGTCGGGCGCAGCCGACAGGATGTGGTCCTGCGGCAGCGAGCCGTCGCCGAGCGGCTTGAACTCGAAATCATGGTTGTGCCAGGCAAAGCCGTAGCCGGCCTTCTTCGCGGTGTCGCCCACCTTGGCGAGTCGCTCGCCGAAGCCGCGCCAGCCGGCGGCATCGCCCGGCCGCGCATCGGGCATGAGGTAGGGGCAGATGCGCACGCCGTCGAAATCCTTCTCCAGCGCATCGATCGAGAAATGCCCGGTCGGCATGGCGAGCCCGTTCTTATCGAGCTCGGCACGGAAAGCCTTGGGATCGTCATAGACGCCGCCGAAACCTTCGACTTCTTTGTAGCCCAGTTCGCCGAGCATTTTCAGCACGCCGTCCCATGGCTGGAAGTTGCGGGCACTGTAAAGTTGGAATGACCAGTTCATCTGTCTGTCCGTTCTGTTGATGGTTCCGGGAGGTTGTGGTCTGGGAGGTTAGAGCCTGCTGTCGGTCTCGGCGTCGAACAGCGAGGCGCGCGCCGGATCGAAGCCGATGCGTATCGCATCGCCGTTGCGCAGCGTCTTGTCGGCTTCGACGCGGAAGGAGAGGATCTGGCCGCCGAGCTTCGTCCACACCAGCGTGTCGGAGCCCATCGGATCGACAATCTCGACAGTGGACTCGGCGGTGAACGGCATGGCCCTCGCCGCTTCGCCAAAAGCGATATGCTCCGGTCGGATGCCGAACACGCAGGGCTTGGCGGCGCGCCCGCCTTCGTTGTCGAACTGATAACGGCCGAGCGGCACCGAAACACCGTCGGCCTTGAACACCGGCGCGTCGCTTGCTTCCAGGTGCCCCTTGATAAAATTCATCGCCGGCGAGCCGAGGAAGCCGGCGACGAAGCGGTTGACCGGGCGATTGTAGATCGTCTGGGGCGCATCGAGCTGCTGGATGACGCCGCCCTTCATCACCGCGATACGGTCGGCCAGCGTCATCGCCTCGATCTGGTCGTGGGTGACGTAGATCATCGTGTTCTGCAGCCTGCGGTGCAAAAGCTTGATCTCGACGCGCAATTCCGACCGCAGCTTGGCGTCGAGGTTGGAGAGCGGCTCGTCGAACAGGAAGACGTCGACGTCGCGCACCAGTGCCCGCCCGATCGCCACGCGCTGCCGCTGGCCTCCGGAAAGCGCAGACGGCTTCCTCTGCAACAGCGGCTCGATCTGCAGGATCTCCGCCGCGCGCGCGATGCGTTTGGCGATCTCGTCCTTGGGCACGCCGGCGACGCGCAGGCCGAAGGAAAGGTTCTTCTCCACCGTCATCTGCGGGTAGAGGGCGTAGGACTGGAACACCATGCCGATGCCGCGATCCTTCGGCTCCTCCCAGGTGACATTCTTGCCCTTGATGAAGATGCGGCCCTCGGAGATGTCGAGCAGGCCGGCGATGCAGTTGAGCAAGGTCGACTTGCCGCAGCCGGATGGCCCGAGCAGCACGATGAACTCGCCCTCGGCGACGTCGAGATTGAGCGTCTTCAGCACCGACATGACGCCGAAATTCAGCGACAGGTCCTGGATCGAAACGCTGGGATTGGCGATCGCTGCTGCCATCATCATCCTTTCACCGCGCCGGCGGCGATGCCGCGCACGAAGAGCTTGCCGGAAACGAAGTAGACGATGAGCGGCACAAGGCCGGTCAGGATGGTCGCGGCCATGTTGACGTTGTACTCCTTCACGCCCTGTACCGAGTTGACGATGTTGTTGAGCTGCACCGTCATCGGATAGGTGTCGGGGCGGGTGTAGACGACGCCGAACAGGAAGTCGTTCCATATGCCGGTCACCTGCAGGATGATGGCGACGACGAAGATCGGCAGCGACATCGGCAGCATGATGCGCAGGTAGATGCCCCAGAAACCGGCGCCGTCGACGCGCGCCGCGCGGAACAGTTCCTCCGGCATGGACGTGAAATAGTTGCGGAACAGGAGCGTCAGGATCGGCATGCCGAAGATCGAATGCACGATCACGAGGCCGGTCAGCGTGCCGTAGATGCCGATCTCGCGCAGGATGATGACGATCGGGTAGATCATCACCTGATAGGGAATGAAGGCGCCGACGATCAGGATGATGAAGAAGGTGTCGGCGCCCTTGAAGCGCCAGTTGGCCAAGGCATAGCCGTTGACCGACGCGATCGCGATCGACAGCAGCACCGACGGCACGGTGATGCGCACCGAGTTCCAGAAGCCGCGCGACAGCCCGTCGCAATTGAGCCCGGTGCAGGCCTGCGACCACGCCTTGACCCAAGGCTCGAAGGTGATCTCCAGCGGCGGCGAGAAGATGTTGCCGATGCGGATTTCCGGCATGCCCTTCAGCGATGTGACGATCATCACGTAGAGCGGCAGCAGGTAATAGAGCGCCACGACGATCAGCGTGCCGTAGAGGAAGATGTTGCGGCGCGAGAGCACGTGCCGCGGCTTCGTTCCGCTCGGCCCCGATGCATCGCGCGACGAGGCTTCGCGCCGAAGAGCGTCACTGGACATGGAGGCAGCAGCTTCAGCCATGCTTCTTGCCTCCGAATTCGAGGTAGGCCCATGGCACGATGACGATCACCACCGAGAGCAGCATCATGGTGGAGGCGGCAAAGCCCTGGCCGAGATTCTGGGCGAAAAACATGTAGTCGTAGACGTATTTCGCCGGCACTTCGGAGGCGATACCCGGACCCCCGCTGGTCTGCGCCACCACAAGGTCGTAGACCTTGACGATGCCGGCGGCGATGATCACCAAGGTGGTGACAAAGACCGGCCGCATCATCGGAATGATGATGAAGACATAGGTCTTCCACATCGGTATGCCGTCAACCCGCGCGGCCTTCCAGATGTCCTCGTCGATGCCGCGCAGGCCGGCGAGCATCAGGCACATGATCAGTCCCGTGCCTTGCCAGAGGGCCGCGATCGAAATGCCGTAGATGACGATACTGGAATTGTAGAGAGGATCGAAGCTGAAGCTCGTCCAGCCGAGGTCGCGCACGACGCGCTGGATGCCGAAATCGGGATTGAGCAGCCACTGCCAGACCAGCCCGGTGACGATGAAAGAAAGTGCGAAAGGATAGAGGAAGATCGTGCGGAACGTGTCCTCGAAGCGGATCTTCTGGTCGAGCAATGCCGCGAGGATGAAGCCGATCACCAGCGAGAACAACAGCGAGATCACGCCATAGATCAAAAGGTTCTCGATCGACACCAGCCAGCGCGGCGTCGCCCATAGCCGGTAATATTGGTCGAGGCCGACGAAGTCCAGCCGCGGCAAGAGCTTCGAATTGGTGAAGGAATAGAGCACCGTCCAGGCCGTGCCGCCGACGAAGACGACCAGCGCGGTCAGGATCATCGGGATCGATGCGACCTTGGCGTTGAGGTTGCGTAAAAGCTGGTTGGGGCGTTCGCTGTTGCTCATCTCGGCAGCCGGGCTGGGACAATGAGGACATCACGCTCCCGACCCCGGATAGGCGGGGGCCGGGAG
>NZ_RZSR01001601.1:0-696 GCF_004023265.1 Mesorhizobium sp. M1A.F.Ca.IN.020.06.1.1 | reverse complement strand
GCATGATCGTCAATTTCCCGCGCGGCAAGGGCGAAGTCTTCCACGCCGGAAGCTGCGAATGGGTCGCCGGCCTGCTAAGGCAGGACGCGATGGTCGAACGCGTCACCAAGAATGTTCTCGACCGCTATCTCGGAAAGTCCTGACATGCCGACACCGGAAGTGCAGCCCTCGCCTGAAGCCGAAGCGCGGCCGCCGTCGCATTTGTTCTATCTCTCCAGCCTGCGCCGGCCACTCGTCGACTGCGCCGAGGGCATCTATTTCTGGACCAAGGACGGCCGCCGCTTCATCGATGGTTCGAGCGGACCGATGGTCGCCAATATCGGCCATTCCAACCGCAACGTCCTCGACGCCATGAAGCGGCAGATGGACAAGACCACCTTCGCCTATCGGCTTCATTTCGAGAACGAACCGGCGGAAGAACTGGCGCGGGCACTGTCTCACAAGCTGCCCGAAGGCATGGACCGCATCTTCTTCGTCTCGGGCGGCTCGGAAGCGACCGAATCCTGCATCAAACTCGCCCGGCAATGGGCGGTCGCCACCGGGCAGCCGAAGCGCTGGAAGGTGATCACCCGCTTCCCGTCCTATCACGGTGGCACGCTGGGTTCGCTCGCCATCACCGGCGACGACGCGCTTGCCGAGACTTTTACGCCATTGATGCGGGTGATGCCGACGGTGCCGGCGCCGGCCGCCTGGCGC
>NZ_RZSR01001600.1:0-700 GCF_004023265.1 Mesorhizobium sp. M1A.F.Ca.IN.020.06.1.1 | reverse complement strand
AAACAGACAGGGGCGGCCGGCGAGCGGCCCATTGGTGCAAGGCGAACCGCGGCGAGGTTCGCCCCGAGTTTTGAGCTAAGGAGCGACGATGGCCCAGACCCAGACTTTCAATGGCCGCAGACGCGTACGCAAGTTCTTCGGGAAGATCCCGGAAGTTGCGGAGATGCCGAACCTGATCGAGGTTCAGAAGGCATCCTATGACCAGTTCCTGATGGTGGACGAGCCCAAGGGCGGGCGTCCGGACGAGGGGCTGCAGGCTGTTTTCAAGTCGGTCTTCCCGATCTCCGATTTTTCCGGCTCCTCGATGCTGGAATTCGTGAAGTATGAGTTCGAAGGACCGAAATTCGACGTCGACGAATGCCGTCAGCGCGACCTGACCTATGCTGCGCCGCTGAAGGTGACGCTGCGCCTCATCGTGTTCGATATCGATGAGGATACCGGCGCGAAGTCGATCAAGGACATCAAGGAGCAGGACGTCTATATGGGCGACATGCCGCTCATGACGTCGAACGGCACCTTCATCGTCAACGGCACCGAGCGCGTCATCGTCTCGCAGATGCACCGTTCGCCGGGCGTCTTCTTCGACCACGACAAGGGCAAGTCGCACTCGTCGGGCAAGCTTCTGTTTGCCGCGCGCGTCATCCCCTATCGCGGCTCGTGGCTCGACATCGAGTTCGATTCCAAGGACGTGGTCCACGCC
>NZ_RZSR01001599.1:0-700 GCF_004023265.1 Mesorhizobium sp. M1A.F.Ca.IN.020.06.1.1 | reverse complement strand
TCACGTCGAAGCGCGGCAGCGTGGTGTCGAACTCCTTCTTCAGCCGCTCGCGCAGCTCGGCCTCGATCGTGCGCGAAGCACGCAGCAGGCGGATCCACAGCCGCAACCTGTCCTTGCCCGGCCCGATAGACGTCGGTCCCGCTACCATGTCTCGCCTCCCGAGACCGAGATCGCCTGTCCGGTGATCGACCGCGCCGCATCGCTGCAGAGCCAGAGCACCGTCGCTGCGACCTCTTCCGGCTGGATGAAACGTGCCTGCGGGTTCGCAGCCGAAAGGCTCGCGCGTGCCTCATCGGCGGAACGGCCGGTCTTCTCGATGATGCGCTGGATGGAGTCCTCCAGCATGTCGGTTTCGACGAAGCCCGGGCAGATGGCGTTGACGGTGATGCCGGACTTGGCGGTCTCGGCTGCGAGCGCCCGCATCAGCCCGACGACGCCATGCTTGGCCGCTACGTAGGGCGCGACATACGCGTAGCCCTTCAGTCCGGCGGTCGAGGCAATGAAAACGATACGGCCTGTCTTCCGCGCCAGCATGCCGCCAAGCGCCGGCTGCACCGCCAGGAAGGCGCCGGTGAGGTTGACGTCGAGCGAGCGCCGCCAGTCGGCGAGGGAGGTCTTGTGCGCCGGCGCACTGACAGCCATCCCGGCATTGGCGACGACGATCTCGAAGGGACCGCGCGCCGCCTAGGCCTTCTCGTAC
>NZ_RZSR01001598.1:0-702 GCF_004023265.1 Mesorhizobium sp. M1A.F.Ca.IN.020.06.1.1 | reverse complement strand
GTTCAGCATGATGGTTGGCGCCGAAGAAGCTCATCGTATCCACGCAAAACCTGCCGATGGGCTCTCCGCTGGAAAGGTCGTCACCGAACAGGAAATGTTCTGGTCTGAGCAGCACCGACACGACATCGCCGCGTTGCGCAGACAGGCCCTGCGGACAAGGCACGCTCAGCGTTCCAAGATCGGCGTCGATCTCCACATTCTCGCCGTGCCGCCGGCGCACCACGCCATCGATGAACGTCCCCTGCCCCATGAAGCCGGCCGCAAACCTCGAGCGGGGCTTCAGATATACCCGCTGAGGGGCGCCGGCATCTTCAATGCGGCCGTTGCTCATTACCACGATCTCGTCGGCGATTGCCATCGCCTCTTCCTGGTCGTGCGTCACGTGGATAAAGGTGGTTCCCACTTCGCGCTGGATGCGCTTCAGCTCGATCTGCATCTGGCGTCGAAGCTTGAGGTCGAGCGCACCAAGGGGCTCGTCGAGCAGCAGCACCGCCGGGTCGACGGCAAGGGCACGTGCGAGCGCAACACGCTGGCGCTGCCCGCCGGACAGTTGGTGAGGCTTCTTTTCTCCCGCGCTGCCCAATCCGACAAGGTCGAGCATGCGCTGGACCTGCTCCTCGCGTTTCACTTTGTCGATCCGCCGCATGCGCAGGCCGAAGCCGACATTGGCTCGGATGGTCATATGCGGGAACAGCGCATAGT
>NZ_RZSR01001597.1:0-703 GCF_004023265.1 Mesorhizobium sp. M1A.F.Ca.IN.020.06.1.1 | reverse complement strand
CTTCATCAGCACCGACATTTCGAAGACGGCCGACGCCGAAGCGGTGGTGGCATTGGCGCTGCAGCGTCACGGCCGGCTCGACATCATCGTCCAGAACGCCGGCATCTATCCCTGGCAACTGATCGAGAACACCAGCCCGGAGGACTGGGACCGGGTCATGGCGGTCAATCTGCGCGGCAGCTTCAACGCCGCCCGGGCAGCGCTTCCACCGATGAAGGCTCAGGGCAGCGGTCGCATGCTCTTCACCTCTTCCATCACCGGCCCGCAGGTGAGCAGCCCCGGCCACGGCCATTATTCGGCAAGCAAGGCCGGCATCAACGGCTTCATCCGCGCGGCGGCGCTGGAGTTTTCCGGCTATGGCATCACCGTCAACGGCGTCGAGCCTGGCAACATCCTGACCGAAGGCATGAAGCTTCACCGCGATGCCGCCTTCATCAAGAGCATGGAGGACGCCGTGCCGCTCGGACGTCTCGGCACGCCGCGCGACGTCGCCAACGCCTTCCTGTTCCTGGCCTCCGACGACGCCAGCTACATCACCGGCACGACGATCGTCGTCGATGGCGGCCAGCTCCTGCCCGAAGGCCAGGATTTCCGCCTGACGCCGCGGTGAGTCTTGATTGTGCCGGGAAACTGGTGGGCGATGACGGGCTCGAACCGCCGACATCTTCGGTGTAAACGAAGCGCTCTACCAACTGAGCTAATC
>NZ_RZSR01001596.1:0-705 GCF_004023265.1 Mesorhizobium sp. M1A.F.Ca.IN.020.06.1.1 | reverse complement strand
GGGTTGAGCAGGTCGATAAGCTCCAGCAGGCCGTCCGGCGTCAGCGACGGACCGCATTTCAGGCCGAGCGGATTCTCGATGCCGCGGCAATATTCGACATGCGCATGGTCGGGCTGGCGGGTGCGGTCGCCGATCCCGATCATATGGCCCGAAGTCGCGTACCCATCGCCGGAAGTCGAATCGACGCGGGTCAGCGCCTCCTCGTAGCCGAGCAGCAGCGCCTCGTGGCTGGTGTAGAAATCGGTCTCGCGCAGCGCGAAATTGGTTTCCGACGTGATGCCCACCGCGCGCATGAAATCCATCGTCTCGGTGATGCGGTTGGCGAGCGATTCGTATTTCTCGCCCTGCGGGCTGTCGGCAACGAAGCCCAGCATCCAGCGATGCACGTTCTCCAGGCTGGCATAGCCGCCTTGCGCGAAGGCGCGCAGGAGATTGAGGGTCGCCGCCGACTGGCGATACGCCATCTCCTGCCTTGCGGGATCCGGGATGCGCGACGCGGCGTCGAACTCGATGCCGTTGATGATGTCGCCGCGATAGCTCGGCAGCGTCACGCCGGCCTTGGTCTCGCTGTCGGAGGAGCGCGGCTTGGCGAACTGGCCGGCGACGCGGCCGACCTTCACCACCGGCTGCGCGCCGGCGAAGGTGAGCACCACCGACATCTGCAGGAAGACGCGAAAGAAGTCGCGGATGTTGTCGGCGCCATGC
>NZ_RZSR01001595.1:0-705 GCF_004023265.1 Mesorhizobium sp. M1A.F.Ca.IN.020.06.1.1 | reverse complement strand
ATCGCACTCTGCGCATGTTCGGCCGGACCACACTCACACGGTCGGAGAACGAAATGGAAAACGGAAAGCTCGCCGTGGTGACCGGCGCTTCCAGCGGCATCGGCAAGGAACTGGCGAAATTATGCGCGAGAGATGGCTACGAACTGGTGATCGTGGCCGACGAGCCGGCGATAGAGCAGGCTGCCGAGGCGCTGCAATCTCACCACGTTGCAGTCGAGGCGGTAGAAGCCGACCTCGCGACCGAGGAAGGGGCCAATCAACTGATCGCGAGGATTGGTGACCGCGCTATTGACCTTCTGTTCCTCAACGCGGGACGAGGCCTGGGCCGGGGCTTCATCGATCAGGACTGGCCCAAGGCGCGCCGCGTCATCGACACGAACATCACCGGCACGGTCTATCTGGCACATCGGCTCGGCCGGCAGATGGTCCGGCGTGGCCGCGGCCGGATCCTGTTCACGGGCTCCATCGCCGGCTTCATGCCCGGCACCTTCCAAGCGGTCTACAACGGCACCAAAGCCTTCATCGATTCTTTCGCCATCGCGCTGCGCCATGAGTTGAAGGACAGCGGTGTGACCGTGACAGTGCTGATGCCCGGCGCGACGCAGACCCGCTTCTTCGAGCGGGCCGACATGATGGACACCGAAATCGGGACTCAGGAGAAAGACAATCCGGCCGATGTGGCCAAGGACGGCTATGATGCCATGA
>NZ_RZSR01001594.1:0-705 GCF_004023265.1 Mesorhizobium sp. M1A.F.Ca.IN.020.06.1.1 | reverse complement strand
ACACAAGCCACTACGTTAGCGATAGAAGCGGCTGGCAGGACCGGCGGAGCCAATGCCGTCAACGATAAGGTACAACCAGTCATGGGTGCCGAAGACTTCGCATATATGCTGAACGCCAGGCCGGGTGCGCTGATATTTCTGGGCAATGGCGACTCAGCCCCAGTTCATAATGCTGCCTATGACTTTAACGACGACGCGATCCCGTTCGGAATTGCGTACTGGGTGAATGTCGTAGAACAGGCCCTTGGTCGCTGAGTGAAATAGGCATTTCACGGCGGCGCGCGATTCAGCGACTTCAGTCCGCCGTAGCCGTACTTTGAAAAGGCTGACGCAGTCCCAAGTGTCATAATTACCAGGTAACCTGAACTGGAGCGCAGTTTGTCGACCCCACCTCGTGCCCTAGGAATCCTGAACCTTGAGAGAGGTGCCAAGTCGGGTGAATCCTCTTCAGAGGATGCCATTGACGCATTCAAGGAAAGATTGGGCTTTCCGATCGTCGCTGAGACTGTCGCCGGCGCCTGGGCCGACAATGTTATCCAGGGAGATCCTTCACTGGAAGCTGCATATATCGCAGCGGCCCAACGGCTCGTTGCTCGCGGCGCGGTCGCCATCACGGCAAACTGCGGCTATTCGGTGCGGCATCAGGCAGCGTTAGCTGCTGCAGTGGGCGTTCCCGTGGCGGCGACAAGCCTGATCCTCCTGCCG
>NZ_RZSR01001593.1:0-708 GCF_004023265.1 Mesorhizobium sp. M1A.F.Ca.IN.020.06.1.1 | reverse complement strand
GACTATCCCGCTTTGCTGAAGACCCTGGACAACCCGCCGCCGCTGTTGGCGGTGAAGGGTGAAGGCGCGGTGTTCCGTCTCCCTGCGGTGGCGATCGTCGGCGCCCGCAACGCCTCGCTCGCCGGCATCAAGATGGCGAGAATGCTGGCGAGCGACCTCGGTCGCGAGGGCTACGCCATCGTCTCCGGCCTCGCACGCGGCATCGACACCGCGGCGCATCAGGGGAGCCTTTCGACCGGCACGGTCGGAGTGCTGGCCGGCGGCCTCGATGTGCCCTACCCGCCGGAAAATGCCGGTCTGTGCGACGACATCGCCGAGCGCGGCGGCGCCATCGTTTCGGAAATGCCCTTCGGCTGGCAGCCGCGAGCGCAGGATTTCCCGCGCCGCAACCGCCTCGTCGCCGGCATTGCGCTTGGGC
Source organism: Mesorhizobium sp. M1A.F.Ca.IN.020.06.1.1 (assembly GCF_004023265.1). Classification (NCBI taxonomy): domain Bacteria; kingdom Pseudomonadati; phylum Pseudomonadota; class Alphaproteobacteria; order Hyphomicrobiales; family Phyllobacteriaceae; genus Mesorhizobium; species Mesorhizobium sp. M1A.F.Ca.IN.020.06.1.1. The sequence goes on along the minus strand of NZ_RZSR01001593.1, from coordinate 290 downwards.
TCGTCGTGGTCGAAGCCGCACAGCGCTCGGGTTCGCTGATCAGCGCCAGGCTGGCCGGCGAGATGGGCCGACTGGTCTTCGCGGTTCCGGGCTCGCCGCTCGACCCGCGTGCCGCCGGCAGCAATGCGCTGCTCAAGGACGGCGCCACGCTCGTCACCGAAGCGGCCGACATTCTGGGCGCGCTGGCACCGCTGGCTGGCACTCGCCCGCCAAGGACCATGCCGCTCGCCGAGGCGCCCGACTTGTCGGCAATGCCGCCGCCCGGCGACGACGAACGCGCCGACGTGCTG
>NZ_RZSR01001592.1:0-712 GCF_004023265.1 Mesorhizobium sp. M1A.F.Ca.IN.020.06.1.1 | reverse complement strand
TTGCCGGCCCGCGCGAGGCGACCGCTCTCATCGAGACCATCGACCGTCTGGGCTCCGCTTTTCCAGATGAAACCGCGGCCGGCGAGCTCGATCCCGTCCGCGAGCGGCTGGTGCTGCGCCAGCACGAGCTCCATGCCGGCCCCGGTCTCGACGCTGCCATAAACGCCGCGGTCGCTGCCTGCCGGGAAGGGCTGGAGCGTATCGACAGGCTGTCGCTCCCCGATCAGCCCGAGCAGGCGGCCGACATACTGGCCGAAGGCGCCCGCGCCGCCTTGCGGCGGGCGAAAAAGGCGCTGGATAAGGCGAGCTCGCGGGGCGAGGCCGATGACTTTCACGACCTGCGCAAGGCGTGCAAGACGCATTCGATGCATCTGTCGCTGCTCGGCCGCCTGTGGCCGGCGCCGATCAAGGCGCGCCGCAAGGCGGTTGACAAGCTTGGCGAACGGCTGGGCGAGCTGCATGACGTCTTCGTCATGCGCGCGCTGCTCGTCGCCGCTGGCGAGCCGCTCGGTCCGCCCGAAGACACCAGGCTTCTGCGCAAGCTCTTGAAGCGTGCGGAAAAAAGCCTCAGCAAGACCTGTCTTGCCGATGCCGCCGAATTGTTCGGCGACAGCCCCAAGCGCTCGGCCAGAGCGCTCGCGCGCAAGGCGCGCGACGACCTCGCGCCGCCGCATGAGGAAGCCGGCCCGGTCGCGGCCTGACGCCTACGCCG
>NZ_RZSR01000159.1:0-8467 GCF_004023265.1 Mesorhizobium sp. M1A.F.Ca.IN.020.06.1.1 | reverse complement strand
CGGCCTCGTCTCAGCCTCAGCGATCCCCGCCGATGAGCTGGCGAGGCTGACCGACGATATCGTCTCGGCGCTGAAGACTGTCTACGATCCGGAAATCCCGGCCGACATCTACGAGCTCGGCCTCGTCTACAGGATCGACATCGAGGACGACCGGACGGTCAAGATCGACATGACGCTGACCGCGCCGGGCTGCCCGGTGGCCGGCGAGATGCCGGGCTGGGTCGAGAACGCCGTCGGCGCCGTGGAGGGGGTTTCGGGCGTCGAGGTCAACATGGTGTTCGACCCGCCGTGGACACCCGACCGGATGTCGGAAGAGGCGCAGGTCGCGGTTGGATGGTACTAGCCAGCGACCCCACTAAGGTTGGCTGGCTTGCAGCAAAGGTGAAACTTCACCATCTTAAAGGCAGACTCATTCCGCGGGCCTTGAACCCGCGCGAACGTGGAGAATGACATGGGACGCTTCGCCGTCATCACGATGACCGACAAGGCCGCGGACCGCGTGCGTGAGATCGTCGCTACGCGCGACAACGCGCATGGGATCCGTCTTGGCATCAAGAAGGGCGGCTGCGCCGGGATGGAATACACGGTCGATCTGGTCACCGAGCCCAACCCCAAGGACGATCATATCGAGCGCGACGGCGCGCACGTCTATGTCGCGCCGGAAGCGGCGCTTTTCCTGCTCGGAACCGAGATGGATTTCGAGCAGACGACGCTGCGAACCGGCTTCACCTTCAGGAACCCGAACCAGAGCTCGGCCTGCGGCTGCGGCGAATCCGTCGAGCTGAAGCCGGCCGATCTCAAGGCGCTGGCGGAGGCGCGCGCTTCAAGCGCTGCTTAGGTGAGCGCCGAGGCATATCGCTGGCGATGTGCCTGCTGTGACCAGGAGTTCACCGGACTTCCCACCGATATAGCCTTTGGCGCACCGGTGAATCCAGACGCGCTTGACGAGGTAGCTCGGTCGACTTTCCGCAAGAACGACGATTTTTGCGTGGTGAGCTACGCCACGGGGCAAACAGACCGCTTCATTCGTTGCCTGCTGCCCTTGCCGGTACCTCAGTTGTCCGAAGAGTTCTGTTTCGGTGTTTGGATGTCGGTCTCGGAAAGAAGCTGGAATGTCTATCGAGCCGGGTATGATAGCGGCCAATATGAGGACGAGCTCTGCTTCGGGTATTTGATGCACGACATTCCTGAGTATCCGAGCTCGATGCACCTGCATGCCAATGTTGTGTTTCAGCCCGGCAATCTGCGTCCCAGGGTTTTTCTGCATGATGCAGACCACCCCTTGGTCGCCGCGCAGCGCGAAGGGGTGGATGTGAGGCAGATCGAGCGCTGGGTTGCGCTAACCCATCGCTGCTAGATTTCAGGCTAGTCCACCCACAAGCCGGTGCGCTTGTGCCAGTCGGCGATCGATTCTTCGGGATAGAGCTCGAACACCTTGTCGTTCTTGCCGATCGCCGGTTCGACCCAGCTCGCCTTGTATTTCAGCATCAGATGCACCTTTTCCGGCGGCTTCGGCAGGTCGCTGTCGATCGCCGAGGCGAAGGGGTGGACGAGGTCCGGCCAAGTCGGGTCGTAGAGCCAGAGCGCGGCGCCGCAATTCTTGCAGAAATTGCGCTCGCCGGTCGAGACCTCGCAGTGCGGATGCTCGTCGTCCTCGATCTCAGCGCGGTAGACGCCGAGATTGGGCTTGCCGGTGACCTTGAGCGTTCCGTTGTCGGCGCCGAGATTGATGGCAAAACCACCGCCGCCCTGCTGCTTGCGGCAGATCGAGCAGTAGCAGAGCATGAACGGCACGGGCGTGTGACTTTCCACCTCGAAGCGGACGGCGCCGCAGCGGCAGGAGCCTTTGAGCAGGACAGGCATGGCGCGAAACTCCATTTCATGTCTCAACCCGTCAGCATGCTGTTGGTTGCTGCGATGACAAGGCCCATGCTGGATGAGATGATTGCGGCATGGACAATGACCGCCTCGAAGAATTGTTCGAGAGCCTGGGGCCGATCAGCATCCGAAAACTGTTCGGCGGCAAGGGCATCTATTGCGACGGCGTCATCGTCGCGGTGGTCGTGCGCGGCGAACTGATGCTGAAGGCCGACGAGGAGACGATCCCCGAATTCGAGGCCGCCGGCTGTAGCCAATGGACCTATACCGGCTCGCGGCACGGCAAGGAGGTGGCGATGCCCTATTGGAGCGTTCCCGACAGCGCCTTCGACGATCCCGACGAAATGGCGGTCTGGGCGCGGCGCGCTTATGAAGCGGGGCGGCGCGCGGGCAGATAAGGCTTACAGCGCCTTCGCGATCTCCGCCGCCAGCCGCGCATTGTTTTCGACCAGCGCGATGTTGGTCTTAAGGCTGCGGCCGCCGGTGAGCTCCAAAATCTTCGACAGGAGGAACGGCGTCACGGCTTTGCCGGTGATGTTCTGCGCTTCGGCCGCCTTTTGCGCGGCCTGGATGTAGCCGTCCATCTCGGCTGCCGGGATCTCGTCGTTCTGCGGCACCGGATTGGCGACCAGTATGCCGCCGCCGAGGCCGAGCGCCTGCCGGATATGATAGAAATGCGCGATATCTTCAGGCGCGTGCAACGTCAGCGGCGCGCGGAAGGGCGATTGCCTGGACCAGAAGGCTGGCATGGTCTCGCAGCCATGGCCGATGACTGGCACGCCGCGCGTCTCCAGCACTTCCAGCGTCTTTTCGATGTCGAGGATCGCCTTGGCGCCGGCCGAGACGACGACGACCGGCGTGCGCGCCAGCTCGTCGAGGTCGGCCGAGATGTCAAAACTCTTTTCGGCGCCCTTGTGGACGCCGCCGATGCCGCCGGTGGCGAAGACCTTTATGCCGGCCATGTGCGCGGCGATCATGGTGGCGGCCACGGTGGTGCCGCCGGTGCGCTTTTGGGCGACGGCAAAGCCGATATCGGCACGCGACAGCTTCATGGCGTCGCCGGTCATGGCAAGCGATTCGCGCTCGCCATCGGAAAGGCCAATCTTGATGCGTCCATCGACCACGGCGATCGTCGCCGGCACGGCGCCGCTCTCGGCGATGATCTGCTCGACCTTGGCGGCCATCGCGCCATTGTCGGGGTATGGCATACCGTGGGTAATGATGGTGCTTTCCAGCGCCACCACAGGCCGCCCGGCGGCAAGCGCCTCCGCCACTGGCGGATGAATGTCGATGAAGGGGCGGGCGGTTTCGGGCGTCATGTCCGTTCTCCACTCCGGAGAAAACACTCCGGCAAGATAGTTTGTGGCCCTATGCCACCACCCGTGCCTCGGGCACAAGGGCAAGCGCCTGGCCAAAACTGCCGGCGGTGAAAGACGGTACCGCCTCGGCGCTCTCGATGGCGAGCATCGCCGCGGCAACACCTTCGCGCAGTGCCTTCCGCAAAGGCAGCCCGCGCAGCAGCGCGGCAACCGTTGCTCCGGTCAGGGCGTCGCCGGCGCCGGTTACGTCGGCAACTCGTCGCGGGGAGGGCGGGTCGATGGCGAAGACGCCCGATTGGTCGAAGCCGAGCACCGGAGCACTGCCGGCCGTGATCACGCCTGCCGTCAAGCTCAGCCGCCTGAGTTCCCCGACAAGATCGCGGCCGGAAATATCCGCACCAGCCAGCGCCGCCGCCTCTCGGCGGTTCATGAACAGCAGCGAAAGATTGCCGAGCAGCGGCGCCAGCCGCACCACCTTGGCCGGCGAGATGGCGATGGCGAAAATCGGCCTGTCGCCGGCTTGCGCAACCAGACGCTCGAGGGCCGCCGTTGGCAGGTTCGCGTCGCAGAGGATCGCGTCTGCCTCGGCGATCGCCTCGCGCGCCTTGGCGCGGCGGATCTGCTTGGGGAAGGCGAGGTCGTAAAGGCCCATATCGGCAAAGCCGACGATCAACTCCCCCTCGCTGTCGATCAGCGCAGTGTAGCTCGGCGTCGTGCGGTCGAGGAACACCGCCGAAAGGTCGGCGATGCCGGCCTCGTCGATCGCCGATGCGACGGTCTCACCCGCCGCATCGCCGCCGCGCACCGAAAGCAGCGAGGCCGAGACGCCGCGCTTCACAATGCTGCGCAGCGCGTTGAAGACGCCGCCGCCGACATCCTCGCGCATGATGCCGGGATTGGATGCGGCGGGCACGTAAGGGCCCGAGACCTGGCCGCGCCGGTCGATATGGGCGCCGCCCAGCGCCAGGATGTTTGGGGATGTCGGCATGCCGCGGAGGTGACCTCGTTGATTGTTTGCGTGCGCACACTAGGTTTCCGCGCATCGCCCCGCAATCGGGTCGCGATTCGGGCCGCCCGGATAACGAGATCTCGCTTGGATCAGCAGCACTGGTTCACGCCATCTCTAGTGAGACAAAAATAGAACAAATCCAGATATTATTTGTTTTCCAGTCATTTGCTGCCTCTTGCCAGATGAGAACAAAAAAGGTACAAACTGGCAGGGATCACGGATTGTCCGGCCTTCATTGACGACCAAGGGGTGATGTATCATGGCTCAGAATAGTTTGCGGCTTGTAGAGGATAAGGCAGTGGACAAATCAAAGGCTCTGGATGCGGCGCTGTCGCAAATCGAGCGCGCTTTCGGCAAGGGCTCGATCATGCGGCTCGGCGCCAATGAGCAGGTGGTCGAGATCGAAACCGTGCCGACGGGATCGCTCGGGCTGGACATCGCGCTCGGCGTTGGCGGGCTGCCGCGCGGCCGCATCATCGAAATCTACGGGCCGGAAAGCTCGGGCAAGACGACGCTGGCGCTGCACACGGTTGCGGAAGCCCAGAAGAAGGGCGGTATCTGCGCCTTCGTCGATGCCGAGCACGCGCTCGATCCGGTCTATGCCCGCAAGCTCGGCGTGGACCTCGAAAACCTCCTGATCTCGCAGCCCGACACGGGTGAGCAGGCGCTGGAGATCTGCGACACGCTGGTGCGCTCCGGCGCAATCGACGTTCTGGTGGTCGATTCGGTGGCGGCGCTGACGCCGCGCGCCGAAATCGAGGGCGAGATGGGCGACGCGCTGCCCGGCCTGCAGGCCCGCCTGATGAGCCAGGCGCTGCGCAAGCTGACCGCATCGATCTCGCGCTCCAACACCATGGTCATCTTCATCAACCAGATCCGTATGAAGATCGGCGTCATGTTCGGCTCGCCGGAAACCACGACCGGCGGCAACGCGCTGAAATTCTACGCCTCGGTGCGCCTCGACATCCGCCGCATCGGCTCGGTCAAGGATCGCGACGAAGTGGTCGGCAACCAGACCCGCGTCAAGGTGGTGAAGAACAAGCTGGCTCCGCCCTTCAAGGTGGTCGAGTTCGACATCATGTATGGCGAGGGCGTGTCGAAGACCGGCGAGCTCGTCGATCTCGGGGTCAAGGCCGGCGTGGTCGAGAAGTCGGGCGCCTGGTTCTCCTACAATTCGCAGCGTCTCGGTCAGGGCCGTGAGAACGCCAAGCTTTTCCTGCGCGACAATCCGGACACGGCGCGCGAGATCGAGCTGGCGCTGAGGCAGAATGCCGGGCTGATCGCCGAAAAATTCCTCGAGAACGGCGGCTCCGAAGGCGGTGGTGACGACAGCTTCGAAGACGAGGCTGGCGCGATGTAGGCACTGCCGGAGTTCGGCCATAATCCGGATCCATTATCTAAAGCTGATGTAATCGAGTTCCCTAGTACTGCGTTCGAACCGCCGGCCTTCGTGCCGGCGGTTTACGTTTGGGGGCGAGGGCACAGGCCGCCCAGCCGGAGGATTGGCCTTGGTTCCGTGTTTCTGGACAGGGTCAAGAGCTACGGCTAAAAGGCCAATCTATCTTCTGACACACGAAAGCCCATTTGCCGCCGGCCTGGCCGGCGGTTTTCGCGAAAAGGCAGTATCCATGAGTGGCGTGAACGAGATCCGGTCGACATTCCTCGACTACTTCCGCAAGGAGGGTCATGAGATCGTTGCCTCCAGCCCGCTGGTGCCGCGCAACGATCCGACGCTGATGTTCACCAACGCCGGCATGGTGCAATTCAAGAACGTGTTCACCGGCCTGGAGAAGCGGTCCTATTCGCGCGCCGCGACCGCGCAGAAGAGCGTGCGCGCCGGCGGCAAGCACAACGATCTCGACAATGTCGGCTACACCGCGCGCCATCTCACCTTCTTCGAGATGCTCGGCAATTTCTCGTTCGGCGATTATCTCAAGGAGCGCGCGATCGAGCTTGCCTGGAACCTGATCACCAAAGAATTCGGCCTGCCGAAGGACAAGCTTCTGGTCACCGTCTATCACACAGACGACGAGGCGGCCGGCTACTGGAAGAAGATCGCCGGCTTCTCGGACGATCGCATCATCCGCATTCCGACCTCTGACAATTTCTGGGCGATGGGCGACACCGGTCCCTGCGGTCCGTGCTCGGAGATATTCATCGATCGCGGCGAGCATATCTGGGGCGGTCCGCCCGGCAGCCCGGAAGAGGACGGCGACCGGTTCCTCGAATTCTGGAACCTGGTGTTCATGCAATATGAGCAGGTGACGAAAGACGAGCGCATCGACCTGCCGCGCCCGTCGATCGACACCGGCATGGGCCTGGAGCGCATGGCTTCGATCCTTCAGGGAGTGGAGAGCGTCTTTGAGACCGACCTGTTCCGGCATTTGATCGATGCGGCATGCTCGGCGCTAGGGCACGGTCACAACCAGGAGAACGCAGCATCCTTCCGCGTGATCGCGGATCATTTGCGCTCGTCATCCTTCCTGGTGGCCGACGGCGTGCTGCCCTCCAATGAAGGCCGCGGCTATGTGCTGCGTCGCATCATGCGTCGTGCCATGCGCCATGCGCAACTGCTCGGTGCCAAGGAGCCGCTGATGTGGAAGGTGGTGCCGGCGCTGGTGCGCGAGATGGGCCAGGCCTATCCGGAACTGGTGCGTGGCGAAGCGCTGATCACCGAGACGCTGAAGCTCGAGGAGACGCGCTTCCGCAAGACGCTGGTCCGCGGTCTCGGCCTGCTTTCGGAGGCGACGGAACAGCTGCACGCCGGCGACATGCTGGATGGCGAGACGGCCTTCAAGCTCTACGACACCTATGGCTTCCCGCTCGACCTGACGCAGGATGCGCTGCGCCAACGCGACATCTCGGTCGATCTTGCCGGCTTCACCGCTGCGATGGAGCGGCAGAAGGCGGAAGCGCGCGCGCACTGGGCGGGGTCGGGCGAAGCGGCGACCGAGACGGTCTGGTTCCCGGTGCGCGAGCAGACCGGCGCCACCGATTTCCTCGGTTACGAGACGGAAGAGGCGGAAGGCCTGATCCAGGCCCTGGTCAAGGATGGCAAGATCGTCGACAGCGCCGGGCAGGGCGACGCGGTTGCCGTCGTCGTCAACCAGACGCCATTCTATGGCGAATCCGGTGGCCAGATGGGCGATACCGGCATGATTTCCGGCGACGGCTTCTCGATCGAGGTCACCGACACGCAAAAGAAGGCCGACGGGCTTTTCGTGCATTTGGGCAAGGTGACGCGCGGTACGATCAAGACCGGCGCTGCCGTGGAGCTAAAGGTCGATCACGCGCGCCGTTCGAAGCTGCGCGCCAATCACTCCGCGACGCATCTCATCCACGAGGCGCTGCGTGAGGTGCTGGGCACCCATGTCGCTCAGAAGGGTTCGCTGGTCGCGCCTGATCGCCTCCGCTTCGACATCTCGCACAACAAGCCGATCTCGGCCGAGGAGCTCGAGGATGTCGAGCGCATGGCCAACGAGATCGTCGTGCAGAACAGTCCGGTGACGACGCGGCTGATGTCGGTGGACGATGCTATTGCCGAGGGCGCGATGGCGCTGTTCGGCGAGAAATACGGCGACGAGGTGCGCGTCGTTTCGATGGGCACCGGCCTGCACGGCGCCAAGGCCAACCGTCCCTATTCGGTCGAGCTCTGCGGCGGCACGCATGTCAGGTCGACCGGCGATATCGGCCTTGTGCGCATCCTGTCGGACAGCGCGGTCGCCGCCGGCGTGCGCCGCATCGAGGCGCTGACCGGCGAGGCGGCGCGCAGGCATCTCGACGAGCAGGACAAGCGGCTGAAGGCAGCCGCGGCGACCTTGAGGATCTCGCCGGCCGACGTTCCGGCGCGCGTCGAGACTTTGCTCGAGGAGCGCAAGAAACTCGAGAAGGAGCTCGCCGAGGCGCGCAAGAAACTGGCCCTTGGCGGCGGCGCGGCCGTTGCCGATGCTCCGGCCACCAACGAGACGGTTGCGGGTGTCGGCTTCCTCGGCAAGGCGGTCAGCGGCGTCGCGCCGAAGGACCTGAAGCCGCTTGCCGATGCCGGCAAGAAGACGCTGGGCTCCGGCGTGGTCGTCTTTATCGGCGCCGGCGAGGACAACAAGGCGAGCGTGGTGGTCGGCGTCACCGACGACTTGACCGGCCGCTTCAGCGCTGTCGATCTCGTCCGTGTTGCGTCCGCCGCGCTTGGCGGGCAGGGCGGCGGCGGGCGTCCCGATATGGCGCAAGCCGGCGGCCCCGACGCCTCCAAGGCGGACGACGC
>NZ_RZSR01001591.1:0-712 GCF_004023265.1 Mesorhizobium sp. M1A.F.Ca.IN.020.06.1.1 | reverse complement strand
GTGTCGACCTCTGCCACGTAGTTCGGTGTCACTCCGGCCACTCCAAACGCCCGGTCCAGTGCGTCGCGGATCGTATGCGACCGTGCCGGCAGCACAAGAGGCAGTGTCGCTAGTTCCTCGACGGACACGGAGGTCGCGACATCTTCTACATGGGCAGGCCGGATCAGGTGGAGGCGCTGGCGAAAGAGGGGCTTGCGGGAAACACCATGGGTGGGTGTGTCCTCAAAGACCATGCAAACGTCCAGCGCGTTTGTCTCGATGAGCGACCTAATGCGGAGACAGTCACCGGTGACCAAGCGCAGGGTCACTTTGGGAAATGCCGTTCTGCAGGCGCCCACTAAGGGGCCAGCGAGGGAGAAGGCGAGCGTCGAAGACATGCCAAGCCCTACTGATCCTTCTGGCTCTCCCTCCGTGGAGCGAACGATGCCGCGCAGTTGCTCCATCCGCTGCAAGATGGCGACGGCCTCCCGATAGAAGGCCTTGCCCACCTGGGTGGGGCAAACGCCGCGAGCGCTGCGTTGCAACAAGGTGACGCCGAGCTTGGCTTCAAGGCCAGCGATCTGTTGGCTAAGGGCCGGCTGCGCCACGTGGATGGTGGCCGCTGCCCGGCAGAAGCTGCCCGCATCGACGATGCTCACGAAATAGCGGAGGTGACGTAGTTGCACTAAATAACCGAACAAGGTTGGAGAGAATTAGATCGCGCCTGAAGCGG
>NZ_RZSR01001590.1:0-712 GCF_004023265.1 Mesorhizobium sp. M1A.F.Ca.IN.020.06.1.1 | reverse complement strand
GCGAATAGAGAGTAGCGAATAGGGCTGTTGTAGTCAGCCTACTATCGTTAGTTCCTTCGCTATTCGCTATTCGCTATTCGCTATTCGCCAGACTCACGCCGCGAAACGCTGGCCTTCGCCGCCATAGTAGTTGACGTAGCGGGCGCCGATCTCCTTGACCGGCATGACGACGAAAATGTCGACGGTCGAGAATTCGTGGTCGATGACGCAGCCGTCGCCGATGCGGGCGCCGACACGCAGATAGCCTTTGACGAGCGGCGGCATGGCGGCGATCGCGGCCTTGGCATTGACCGCCTCGATCGGCATCAAGTCCATCGAGCAGTAGCGGCCGGCCACCGCCCGGACATCCCAGGCCTGGTCGGTGCGGCAGTGATGGGCGAGATAGGTAAGCGCCTCCGCATGCGCCGCCGGCACGGTGCCGTGGAAGGAGGCGCAGCCGGTCATCACGCCGATGCCATAGTGGTTGATATAGGCCCAGATGCCTTGCCAGAGCGCCTCGATGGTGCGCTTGGAGCGGTATTCCGGCAGCACGCAGGAGCGCCCGAGTTCCAGGAAGCGTTGGCCCGGATGGCGCGCCACCAGCTTGGTCAGCTCGAACTCGCCCTCGGAGTAGAAGCCGCCCGCCGCGGTGGCGATCTCCTGCCGCAGCAGGCGATAGGTGCCGACGATACGGCGGTGCTCTGGGCCGGGAAGCGAGGGGTCGAAAACCAGG
>NZ_RZSR01001589.1:0-713 GCF_004023265.1 Mesorhizobium sp. M1A.F.Ca.IN.020.06.1.1 | reverse complement strand
CAGGGTGGCGCCGGCGCCCATCGCTGCCGCCTCCTTCGGGCTTTGTGTCTGGCGGAGATCGAGAAGGCCGAGACGCTCGCCCACGCCGCGCAGGCGCTGAGCGAGATCGGCCAGCTTTTGCTTCTGCCGGATCGTCCAATCGACGCGATCTCTGAGCAGCGTGCGGGCCACACGAACGACATTGAGACCACGGTTCTCGGCGAAGCGGAGCGCCTGGCGGTAGAGCGTGCCGCGCTCGTAGTCGAGCGTGGTCTCCTTGGCATTGCGCCGCGACAGGACCTTGCCCAGCCCGCCATGGAAGCCGAAGGATCGGCGCCCGTAATAGAGCGCCATGTCCTCGCGGTGACGCGTCATCGCGACATAGGTCAGGTGCCGATCGAGCGAGAGCGACGCCAGCACTTTTACCCTATCAACCGTGGCGCCCTGGGCTTTGTGGATCGTGGTGGCGTAGCCGTGGTCGACGTCGCGGTAGAGCTGCTGATCGACAGTGACGTGACGGCGCTGGTCGCCTTCGCCGATCGCCGCGACGATGCGGCCGGGCGCGGCCTCGACCACCTTTCCGATCATGCCGTTCTTCACGCCGAGAGCGCTGTGGTTCTTCAGGAACACGATCTGGTCCCCGACATCGAACTTGCGGAGGCCGTCATCGGTGCGGAAGGCATGCCCCTCGCCGACGATGCCGCGCGCAACCAGCCTGTCGCGCGCCATCATAT
>NZ_RZSR01001588.1:0-713 GCF_004023265.1 Mesorhizobium sp. M1A.F.Ca.IN.020.06.1.1 | reverse complement strand
GCACGTGAAACCTCTGGTTGCCTCGCGCGGAGGTTAGGGCCGATATCCTCACAAAAGGTTAGATTGGACGCCAGCATGCGGGCGTGTGACTCCCGAGATCACGGCTGAGCCGGAACAGAAGGCCCGGGGAGGGCGTTTGCCCAAGGCGGTGTGCTGGCTCCGTTGACTAACGGCGCCGGCAGCGCCGGCCTGTTTTCCAGCAACTGACAATGGAGGCCAGGAATGGTTCGCACCGTCGCTATCGCAATCCTCGCTACCGGCATTGCCAGCCTGCCTGCTGTCGCGGCCGAGGAATGGTGGGTCGCCAGGGACGCCGTTTCGAAACAGTGCGAGATCGTGCCGAAGAAGCCGGACGGAACGCTGGTCGTCGATCTGGGCAAGAAGAGATACGCCAGCGAGGCCGAGGCCAAGAAGGCGATGGCGGCGCTGGCGGATTGCAATAAGCAGTAGGATTGACCGAGCTGATCTCCCCGCGTGAGGGACCGTCGAGCGGGGAGATTGGCTGACTACTACCGATCCACCATCGACATCGTCCGCTCGTTATAGCGCGGCCCCGATACCTTCTCAGGCGTCAGCGCCATGTCGAGCCCCAGCATCTCGGTGGCGTCGAGCTTGATGTCGGCGGCGGCGACATTCTCCTCCAGATAGGTCCGTCGCTTGGTGCCGGGGATCGGCACGATGTCGATGCCGAATTCCGGCCCCTTGGCCAGCAG
>NZ_RZSR01001587.1:0-713 GCF_004023265.1 Mesorhizobium sp. M1A.F.Ca.IN.020.06.1.1 | reverse complement strand
TCTCGTCGCCGATCAGGATGACAGGCCCGTCATAGCCTTCCTCACGCAGGCTAGCGGCCGCCTGCACGCCCGCATGACCCGCACCGACAATGACCACCCCGTTCTTCATCGCAGCCCTTTTTGCCTTCAAATCTAGGATCTTCCGCCAAGTGGCGATTGTCTGCCGCCGCCGCAAGAGCCGTGGTCCGGGTCGCACCCAGGATGGCCGCCTGTCAATCCGGATATCCGCCGCATGCGCCGCCTTAAAGTTGATAATTCCAGTTTAGAATAATTCTAAACTGTTGTTTCAATTGAATTTTCTCTGTACCGCCAGTTGACTTCCAGCCGCTCCGCCGCTTTATGGAGGGCTGCGCCGCTGGCGCATTCCTTTGATGTCTGGGCCTTGAACCCTTTCGATTGGAGGCATTTCGGTGTCTTTTGCTGATTGGCCGCGCCATTGCGCGGCAACTTTGCCTTTCCGGTCATTCGTGCTTGCGCTGGCGCCGCGCGCCGGCGGCCGCATGCCTATGTCATTGAATTTCTGAGGAGATGGGATTGATGAAAGCGATAATCACGCCGCGAACTATTGCGCTACGTTGGGGCACCAGGCTTGCCGCGATCGGCGCCACCGCGGCGCTGACGGCGGCCGTGTTCGTGCTGCCGGCGAAGGCCGAAACCGATGCGAAGGCGGTGATCAAGACCTATGCCGACATCGCGCTCGCCAAATACGAGGA
>NZ_RZSR01001586.1:0-715 GCF_004023265.1 Mesorhizobium sp. M1A.F.Ca.IN.020.06.1.1 | reverse complement strand
CACGCTGGACCTCGCCCTTCAAGGCTGCATCCCGTCTTGCCCGAGCCGACAGCCGGGAGGGATCGACGCGCTTGGCGACATGGTCGTGGTAGGTCGACGGGGCGATCGGCAGCACCTTGCAGATCGGCTCGACCCCATGCGCCTCGCGGTGATCGTCGATGAACGCGATCGACGAGACCGCCGCCCAGCGCGAGGCGTGCTCGCCTTCGTGATCCAGAACCAGCCGCACCGCACGGGCACGGACCTCCGGAGAGAACTTGTTGGTCGTCTTGCTTGTCATGGCTCCACCTTCTCAGGAGTTGGAGCCTCCGATCAACCCGGCGCGGTTCACCGTGCTGGTGACCGATCTTTCGGAGTTCGCAGCCGTCAACCCGTCAACGAAGTCTATGGTCGGCTCCTTGTCCTGCCCGGGCGACGTACCAAGTGGCAGCCCTTCCGAAGGTCTTGCGGGTCGAGGTCGAAGCGGTCGTCGCCCTGAACTGAAGCTGTCGAAGCCGAATCCGTTCCTCTGTTTCGTCGTAGCGTCACGCTTGTCGGCAGAGGCTGTTGACTCCTAACAAGGGATGTACTTTGGCCCGAGCAGGGTCGCGAACTGAAGTTTGAGCAAACGTCACTGGTCCCTTCAGGCTTCCCATCCTGGTTGAATCGCTGGGAAGCAAAACCAGAGGCAGTGGCTCAGGTCACGGAGGCTAAGGATTTATGAAGTACCTAAAGG
>NZ_RZSR01001585.1:0-719 GCF_004023265.1 Mesorhizobium sp. M1A.F.Ca.IN.020.06.1.1 | reverse complement strand
CTGCTGTCTCGCCTCGGCGGTTAGCTGCTCGAGGCGGCGTAGCGCTGACATGGCGCTATTGGAATGGATCGTGGTCACGCCGCCCGGATGGCCGGTGTTCCAGGCCTTCAGCAATGTCAGCGCAGCCCCGTCGCGGACCTCGCCGACGATGATCCGGTCGGGGCGCAGCCGCATCGTGCTCTTCAGGAGCCGCGCCATGTCGATCGTGTCGCTGGTATGTAATGCGACCGCGTTCTCCGCCGCGCATTGGATCTCGGCCGTATCTTCCAGGATAAGGATACGATCCTCCGGAGCCGTTTCGACGATCTCGGCAATGACCGCATTGGCGAGCGTGGTCTTGCCGGAACCGGTGCCCCCGGAAATGACGACATTGAGCCGTGAGGCAATCGCGTTGCGGATGATATCCGCCTGGCGCGTCGTCATCACCTTGGCCTTTACATAGTCGTCGAGCGGAATGAGCCGCGACGCGCGCCGGCGGATGGTGAAGGTCGGCGCCGCGACCACCGGCGGCAGGAGTCCCTCGAATCTGTGCCCGCCGATCGGGAGCTCACCCGAGACGATCGGCCGATCATCGTCTGCCTCCGAATGAAGCGCATGGGCCACGCTGCCGATGACAACCTCGGCGGTTGCGGGGCCCATCTCTCCGGCCGGCATAACGCCGTGCCCCAGCCGCTCGATGAATAGCCGGCCATCGGGATTGAGCATGATCTCGACGACGG
>NZ_RZSR01001584.1:0-719 GCF_004023265.1 Mesorhizobium sp. M1A.F.Ca.IN.020.06.1.1 | reverse complement strand
CCTGGCGAGCGTCCCATCGGGCCGAGACGCGGCCCGCGTCACGTCACGCGGCTGCGTGTCGACGCATGCAAAGACGGGACGCCTGCCATGTCGATATTTCAATTGAGTGACGACGCGAAAGGCGCGACGTTCGAGGCTGGGGCGGCATAAGCATAAGAATACGACAGGAGCAGTCGAAATATGACGGAAACGCTTAACGGCAGGCATGTCGTGGTGACGGGCGGCACCGGGGCGCTCGGCGGCGCGGTTGTCGGCAGGTTGCTGGAGCAGGGCGCGATTTGCCACGTGCCCAATGCGCATGCCGCGGCTCCGCCGCATTTTCCCTACGCGGCTCACGCCAGCGTCCATCTGGCACACAATGTCGACCTGTCGGACTCCGCCAAGGTCGAGGCCTTCTACCATCAGGTTCCGGAGCTTTGGGCTTCGATCCATCTTGCCGGCGGTTTCACCATGGCGCCGGTCGAAAAGATCGAGACGGCATCCTTTGCCGAGATGATGGACACCAATGCGCGGACCACCTTCCTTTGCAGCCGCGCCGCGGTGCGCTCGATGCTGACGTCGGGCACCGCGGGGCGCATCGTCAACGTCAGCGCGCGCGCCGGGCTTGATCCCAGGCGCGGCGCCGGAATGGTCGCCTACGCCGCGAGCAAGGCGGCGGTCGCCGCGATGACGCAGGCGATGGCCGAGGAGCTGAAGCACAAGGGCATCCTGGTCAATGC
>NZ_RZSR01001583.1:0-721 GCF_004023265.1 Mesorhizobium sp. M1A.F.Ca.IN.020.06.1.1 | reverse complement strand
AGCGAGCCTCGAACGCGGTCGAGGCGGTGATTGCGTCCATGGCGCTTGGTTTCCCGGTGGCGCTGAAGACGCTCGGCGTGACGCACAAGTCGGAGGTCGGCGCCGTGCGGCTGAACCTCAAGGACGCCGAATCCGTCAGCAATGCCGCGCATGACCTGTTGCCGCTTGGCACCGGGCTCTATGCCGAGCGCATGGTGCGCGACGGCGTCGCCGAACTGATCGTCGGCTTCACCCGCGATCCGATGTTCGGCGCGGTGATGACGCTCGGCACCGGCGGCGTGTTGGTCGAGCTGCTGCGCGACAGCGTGACCCTGATGCTGCCAGCGACGCGCGACGACATCGAGGCGGCGCTGCGTGGCCTGAAGCTCTATCCGTTGCTGGAGGGCTATCGCGGCCGGCCCAAGGCCGACGTCCAGGCCGCCATCGACGCCATCGCCGGCATTGCCGACTTCGTGCAGAAGAATGAAGGCGAAATCGAAGAGCTCGACATCAACCCGCTGATCGTCTGCGCCGAAGGCAAGGGCGCCTGGATCGCCGACGCACTGCTGGTGCTTGGAGAAAAGAAGAATGGCTGACGTCATCACCACTCGCCGCGAAGGCACGATCCTGGAAGTCACGCTCGACCGGCCCAAGGCCAATGCCATCGACCTCAAGACCTCACGGCTGATGGGCGAGACGTTCAAGGCGTTCCGCGACGATCCCGGCTTGCGCGTCGCCATCG
>NZ_RZSR01001582.1:0-723 GCF_004023265.1 Mesorhizobium sp. M1A.F.Ca.IN.020.06.1.1 | reverse complement strand
AGCCCGGAGATATCGTTCTCGTCGAAAGTCCGTCCTATTTCCCCATGTTGGCCGGACTGAAACGTAAGAATTTATCCGTGGTAGAGATTTATTCACACCCGCGGGCCGGCATCGATCCTGAGCAGTTTCTGCACCTGGTCCGAACGCACTCAATTCGTGCCGCATTACTTATGGGGTCCCACCATTATCCGACGGGGGTCACCTACACAGAGCAGGTGATGCGCCGCATCGTGGAGATCGCGCGACAACATCAAGTTCTCATCATCGAAAACGACATGTTTGCTGACCTGAGTTATGACGGCGATCGACAGCCGTCTTTCAAGCTTTACGATCCCTCAGACATCGTCGTGCAGTTCGGAAGCTTTATGGCCACTCTTCCGGCGGCATATGGCTTGGGCTGGATAATTGCCGGCACTCATACGCGGCGCCTGATGACACATCAGTACATGCACGGACTGAATAGCGGTGACAGTGTTGCCCAGCACGCTGTGGCTGAGTTTTTGTCCACCCGAAGCCAGGACCGGCACCTGAGAAAGCTGCGGACCACGCTCCAGGGCCGAATGGAGAGAGGACTTGAACTTATCGCCAGGCATTTCCCACGCGAATGTATGGTCGCTCCACCGTCAGGGGGGTTCATGTGCTGGGTGCGGGGACCGACACGTTTCGATGCCTCGGAAGCTTTGCTTCAGGCGGTCGAGTCCGATTTCAGTTTCCTCCCGGGGC
>NZ_RZSR01000158.1:0-8492 GCF_004023265.1 Mesorhizobium sp. M1A.F.Ca.IN.020.06.1.1 | reverse complement strand
GACCTGAGATGCCGCCGTGGCGGCGCGATCGATGAAGTTAGCGAATGCCATTGTTCAACTCGATATCATGATCATTCGCGACAGTGCCGCGGGAGGGAGCGCATTCCATTTGGCCTTTTCGTCAAGCCGATAGGCGGCGACCCGAGCAAAATCGAAAGGCTCGCGGGCGAAATTCGGCACCACCAGCGACAGACACCCAACCGTGGTAGCAACCGCATAAGCGTCGTCCGTCGTCGAATGGTAGGCGCGGCCCGGATGGCTGTGAATCTGGGCCAAGAGTTTCAGGCCGCTTTTGTAGAGCCAGACATTGAGCCGGTGCAGTTCTTCGGCCGCAACGATCACGCAAACGCCATCGTTTGTTCGAATGTGACGCTGCGCCGGGATAACCGTCTCTGTTACGGCAAAGTGCCGGTCTTCCTGAACGCCGACCCAAAGTGCCATCCCCTCATTGCCCTCGCGACCAACTGAGCGCAGATGCCCATGCGTGGTCGAGATGCAGCCGCGCGGGAGAGTCACGATCGTTACATCTCTCAAACCAGTCATTCTTGTATCGCCTGAGGGGATACCACCATTCCTACGATTGTCGGTTGGAGTTGAATCTGCAACTGCTCTATAGGAACGATTCCGTACTTGATGATCTTGTCCAGGATGAAGGCCAAACAGCCTTCGCCAGAACCCCGATGAAGTAGCCATGGATCACCTGAATGGGCTGGATTGTCGTGGTATTCCCGGACGCCCGCCATGCACAGGAATGGTTCGTCCTCGGGACTGTTGGCCTGGATGAAGTCCGTCAGCGGCACGGCGTTCTGCTGGATGAGAGCTCCTATCATCTCCGGCGGCGTTCCGGGCAGCGGCGGACGTCTAAGCATTTTCAGGTATAGATCTTTCCGGGCAATCGGATCACGCGTAAACGGATCGACGAAGACCACGGACGGTGGTCTTAAGTCGTAGTCGGTGAAGTCGACCTCGCTCGCTGCGCTGACCACCCGTGGCTTTAACTTGGGGCTGGCGAAAATGAAGAAAGCGCGCGGAAAAGTCGCCTCGATCAAGAAGCAGCCCTGAGCCCGATAGACATCAGCATATGGCCGGAACCGGCCGATCTCCCGATCAAACTTCGCTCGGGAGACCTCCGGATCCACACTTTGGGGTTTAGGCACCTGCGACGCCCGCCTTCAGGCTGAGGAACAGGGTCACAGTATTCGGGAAACCGAAATCGCCAAGCTTCTTGTCGACGTCGAGCAAGTTGCCGGCCTCATCCTTGAATTCCCAATTCTCGGCTGGTTGGGCGACATTCTGCGTGTTCTCAAGGGCTTTGGTACGAATGACGTGAAGCGGCTGGTTGGGATTGGCTTCGACCTGCGTGGGCTGGCCGTTCACCACCACCGTGATCTCGATCTTGCCCGGTCCGCCGCCGTGATTATCGCCCTTACCCGAATCCTTCGACATTGTCCTACTCCTGTGGCTTGCCAACCGCCCCACGCCCTGGCACCCACCTGCGAGTGAGACCGGCGGTCTTCAATCGTTCACCCGGCGCCACGGCCGCGAGTACGCGAAAGACAGGGGATAAGCTACCGAATCGGTGCTTGCCTTCTTTTATGGGTGACTTGAGCCGCAAGTAAATGGTCTCAAATTGCTCCTCACAACTATAATCGATTAGAGCAATGCGAAAATATTGGCGACACGCCTATTCATCTGCTCTCTCACTCGCCTGCTCCGTGCTCGGCAAGGGGAGCTTTGATCTGCGTCACGCGTCCCCAAGCAGCTGATTGCGCCGGCAGCGCCATAGGAACCGTCGTTCAGAGTCTTCACCACTCAAGCACCCGCATGGATGCATGCCGACGCTCGTCTCCACAAAACAGCGCAAGTGGTGCCTTGTTGGATAAGGTCGCCTCGTACCTGGTGCAGCATCTCTCGGAACGCATGCCGCTGCGAGACCAGGCCTCATCATCGCGTCACATAGGAGCTGAAGCTTTCCGGATCGGGTATCCAATCGGCATCCAGTTGCTCGGCGATATGGTTGAATTCTGCCCTCAGGACAAGAGTGAGTAGAGCAGCCCCGCTACGAAAATCCCATCCTGGTTCGTTTGACGCATCGACTATTCAGATTGATTGGCGTGATACCCGGCGCGGCCGCAACACGCGAGGCCGTCAACCGCTGAGCAGAAAACCAGCCTTCGCCTTCCGCGGCGGCGGACCTCGTCAGCCTCTCGAAAGCTTGCCTGAGTAGGTTGCTCATGTGATCTGTGGAAGTGAGGATAGCGTGCACCCGTACAAACTAGACATTCATCGTGGCAGCTTGGCTGCAGGTGCAGCACGCCGTACCGCACGAGCAAGCGGACAGGCCGGCCAAGCCGGTTTTGAGCAGCACTTGGGCGAACTGCAGGCGGCGGACGAGTTGATGGGTGCGCCAGGCGAGGAGGTCCTCGTCAATGGCTCGCATGGTAAAGGTGAGTTGAGACCAACGAAGAGGCAGAGGATCCAAAGCAATCTGCAGCATGCTGTCACTGAGCGGCAACCAGGTGAGGTTGGCAACTCAGGCGCTCGCGTGATGATGCAACTCCCCACCCATCAGGTGGGTACATCGGAACGGGAGGCGCAACTTGTGATGCAGGGGGACGAGCACGAATACACCCCAGCACCGCATCTCGACGGGTCGATGCCCTCGACAGTGCAGCCGGATCGTCCAATTGTGGTCCCCGACGGTGCCGACAAGCGTCCTGTTTATTCCAACGATGCCACCGCCATCGAAGGGCTGAAGTCAGCACTCCTTGCGGGTAAAGCCAGGCCGGACACGGTCACTCGCAGCACAAATTCTCTTTTCGGCTTTAGTCGTTGGCTCTTTCAAAACAACAAGCCAGGGCTTGCTGCTCGGCTTTACCATCCGTCGCTGAGCCAGGATCTCGAGGAGTACGAGAGTAGGGGTGGTTCCTCCACCGTGGCTGGCGCACTGCGTCAATTGATGAAGTCGATGGGCGGAGCCGGCCCGATTGTGGGTCGCGCTGTCCTGAACCCCCATCCTGACGACGCCGCGCTCACCAGACATTTCAGATCCGCGAGCGGCTACGCAACTGCTCTTAACCATTTCAGTCATTACCTACGTCAAAATGACAAGCTCGGAATTGCGGGTCGCATTTACGATAAATCGCTGGATAAAGATGTTGAGAGCTACAAGGCCGCCTCCTCTAATGGTGGAGCTCCGATCGAATCTGCGCTGGTTTATCTCCGCAAGAACCCGCCGCGCGTTATACTCGGGAATCATCTGGAAAACGCGGTCAGCATGGAGGCTCGTCCCCGTGGCGACGCTGCTCAGCATACCGCACCACAGCAGGGATTCGATTGGCCAGAGGAGCTCCTGCCGGTAGGTTATAAGGAGGGCACCGATCTACCATTGTCTCTCGCCCCAACCGCGCACCAACACCAAGCGCCCGACTTTGGAGAGGCCGTCCCTCACTTGAACTGGCGCCACGGCGACCAGGGCGCCCCGGAGGAGCTGGTAGCTGCACGGGACAGGAGCAGCCCGCTGCCAAGCGAGGCGGTGCCACATAAATCTGGACGGGGACTCGCTACGCAGCCCAGATTGTGGGCGGAGAAATCCGCCTCGCCAGAGCTCTTTCGACGGCGGGCGGAGCAGGCTCTGCCGGCGTCCGCCAGAGGTGTGGAGACATCCTCCGCGGTTGATGAAGCCGCGCAGGCCGCTCGCCAAGCTTTGGCTTGGTTGCAGCAGGAGATGGAGGGGATCGAACCGATGCAGGATCCTCATAAGGTGGCTACACCGGAATGTGAGGCGCAGCTCGTCAGGCAGAGGGATGAGCACGAATCCACCCCAGCACCGCATCCCGGAGGTGGTGGGTCGATGCCCTCGACAGTGCAGCCGGATCGTCCAATTGTAGTCCCCGACGGTGCCGACAAGCGTCCTGTCTATTCCAACGATGCGACCGCTATCGAAGGGCTGAGGGCAGCATTCCACGCGGGTAAGGCCAAAGCGAACACGGTCACTTACAATGTAAATTCTCTTTTCGGCTTTAGTCGGTGGCTCCTTCAAAACAACAAGCCAGGGTTTGCTGCTCGGCTTTACCATTCGTCGCTGGATCAGGATCTCAAGGAGTACGAGAGTACGGGTGGTTCCTCCACCGTGGCTGGCGCACTGCGTTACCTCAAGAAGTCGACAGGCGGAGCCCAGATTATGGCTCGCCCTGTCGTGATCCCCTATCCTGACGATGCCGAGCTCATTAGAAATTACAGAGCCGCTTCGACCAAGGAGTACCTGGCAGCGCCTGCGACCGGACGGAATCCAGATACCGTGGGCGGCTATACAAATTTTCTTAGACATTTTAGTCAGTACCTGCGTCAAAATAACAAGCTTGGGATTGCGGCTCGGATTCACGACAAATCGCTGGATAAAGATGTTGAGAGCTTCAAGGCTGTCTCCTATGGTAATAGGCTAAGTATCAGTTCTGCATTGGCTCACCTCCGGGATATCCTGCCGCGCATTGTGCTCGGGCGCGAAACTGTCCTTTCTGCTCATCCGGCAGACGCAGTCACCAGGCGCGTTGGGGCCGCTGCTGAAGCTGGGCCAGCGGCACCGGCAAGAGCTCCCCAACCCGCCTCGCCAGCAACCGCTAGGCTGCCAGGCACCTACCGCGGCCTTCCACTGGTTGATGTGACCACACTGACTACCAGTTCCTCTGGGGCTCAGATCGGGGCGCTCGATCCGACAGCCCCGTCCAACGTTGCAACGGGGCGGGTGCTCGGCGCCGCCGAATGGCTGAGCGACGCCCATATCCAGAGAGATTACAATTTGCTGGAGGGGCAACTGCAGGGGATCAATCCGGCGCTCGCTGCCCGGACTCGGCTGGTGGATCCTTCCGTATCCCATCTACTGCGACACACGTCGCCGCAAGACGCTCGAGGCATATTGCAGTCCATCTATAATCAAAACAACGCCACAGCCGACTTCCTGTTCTTGCCAGTGAATAATGGCACGGCTACTAGCCCCGGCACCCATTGGTCGCTGCTGCTCGTTGATCGCCGCGACCCGGAAAGGCGGTTCGCCTATCACTACGACTCCCTCCAGCGAGAGGGATATAACGACGTGCCTGCAAAACAGCTCGCAGGACTGCTGAATGCCACCTTGGCGCCAGCCCCCATGGCCAGACAGACGAACCATTATGATTGCGGCGTATTTGTCCTGGAGGGCACGTGGGCGCTGGTTGAACGATTGGTGAAAGGGCAGCGGCCAGACCACGAGCCGCTGCCCCTCGACAACCTCGTTGCCGATCGGCAGGCGCTGCAAGACCGGCTAAGGAGGCGCTTGCCGCACGAGGAAGAGCCGCGGCAGCTGCTGGAGGATGAACCCGCCTCCCCACCGATGATGGCATTCGAGCCAGGGGAACTGCGGCAACTGTTGGAAGACGAGCCTGCCTCCCCACCAATGATGGCGTTCGAGCCAGGGGAACTGCGGCAACTGTTGGAGGACGAACCTGCCTCCCCACCAATGATGGCGTTCGAGCCAGGGGAACTGCGGCAACTGTTGGAGGACGAGCCTGCCTCCCCACCAATGATGGCGTTCCAGCCAGGGGAACTGCGGCAGCTGTTGGAGGATGAACCCGCTTCCCCACCGATGATGGCGTTCGAGCCAGGGGAACTGCGGCAACTGTTGGAGGATGAACCCGCTTCCCCACCGATGATGGCGTTCGAGCCAGGGGAACTGCGGCAACTGTTGGAAGACGAGCCTGCCTCCACTTGGGCACAAATCAATTCGACCCCACATGCGCGAGCGGACGGTGTTCATCAGCCAGCCCAGGCGCCGTGGCTCCCTGAACGCAGAAGATAACTTTGCGGAGGAGCGGTCACGCAACTGTCGGCGGCGCCGGGCCTCAGGGTGAATGGAAAGGATGGAGTGGCGGATGGTGTCGCGTGAAGGCGCAACACGCGTGCTGACCGACCTGATACGTAGGAAGTCGTTCATTGCTCCCAAATCGTATGTGAGGAACATTCCTGTCCCGGCTGCGCCGCGCGATGCTAGGTCGCGTTGTTCAGCGGGCCAAGCCGATGACACCTACGAAGCTACTGATCGGGCAGATCGCCGTTGTGTGCGCAATTGTCATTATCGGCGTATGGACGGCAACCCAATGGTGCGCTCAAATGCTGACCTACCAGACGCCTCTCGGCGCACCATGGTTTCTCTTCGCCGGCTGGCCAATCTACAAGCCGTGGAAGCTGTTTGAATGGTGGTTCCACTTCGATGCTTATGCGCCGGAGGTCTTCGACAAAGCCGGTACGCTTGCAGGCGCCAGCGGATTCCTGGGCTGTGCCGCCGCAATCGCTGGCTCGCTTTTGCGCGCGCGACAGCGCGGGTCGGTTACGACCTATGGGTCTTCACGGTGGGCCACGACTCATGAGGTCGAGACGGCAGGGTTGTTACGGCCGGCGGGCGTTTTCCTCGGTAGGCTGAACGATCGCTATCTGCGCCATGACGGCCCGGAGCACGTCATGGCATTTGCGCCGACGCGTTCGGGCAAGGGCGTGGGGCTGGTTGTTCCAACGCTACTTTCCTGGACCGGGTCTGCCATCATTCATGATATAAAAGGCGAAAATTGGCAGTTGACCTCCGGCTGGCGGTCGAAATTCTCGTACTGCCTTCTGTTCAATCCGACCGACCAGAGATCGGCACGCTACAACCCGCTGCTGGAGGTACGCAAAGGCCCAGATGAGATCCGAGACGTTCAAAACATCGCCGACATCCTCGTCGATCCCGAGGGCGCGCTGGAGCGACGGAACCACTGGGAGAAGACCAGCCATTCACTCCTAGTTGGCGCCATTTTGCACGTGCTCTACGCTGAAGAGGAAAAGACGCTGGCCCGCGTCGCCACCTTCCTGTCGGACCCGCAACGCTCGTTTGCCGCAACGCTACAGCGGATGATGACGACAAACCATCTCGGGACGGGGCATAACCCTCAGGTCCATCCCGTAGTGGCCTCGGCGGCTCGCGAACTCCTGAACAAGTCGGAGAACGAGCGCTCAGGCGTCCTCTCGACCGCCATGTCCTTTCTCGGGCTTTATCGTGATCCAACGGTCGCGACGGCCACTTCGTCCTGCGACTGGCGCATCGCTGACCTAGTGGATGGAGAGCGACCGCTGTCGCTCTATCTGGTCGTGCCGCCTTCGGATATCTCGCGCACCAAGCCTTTGGTGCGACTGATCTTGAACCAGATCGGCAGGCGGTTGACGGAGCGCCTGGAGGGGGACCCGAAGAAGAGCCGTAAGCATCAACTGCTCATGATGCTGGACGAGTTTCCGGCGCTCGGTCGCCTCGACTTCTTCGAGACGGCGCTCGCCTTCATGGCAGGTTATGGCATTCGCTCCTATCTGATCGCACAATCTTTGAACCAGGTTTCAAAGGCCTATGGCGAGAACAATGCTATTCTCGACAATTGCCACGTGCGAATTGCCTTTTCCTCCAATGACGAACGCACGGCCAAGCGCATCTCGGATGCCCTCGGCACCGCAACCGAACTTAGGTCGATGCGCAACTATGCGGGCCATCGGCTTGCGCCCTGGCTTTCGCATGTCATGGTGAGCCGCCAGGAAACCGCGCGCCCGCTCCTGACGCCAGGCGAGGTGATGCAATTGCCGCCGTCAGACGAATTGGTCCTGGTTTCTGGGTTGCCGCCGATCCGCGCCAAGAAGCTGCGCTATTATCAGGATCAGAATTTCACAGACCGGGTGCTGCCTGCGCCGGTGCTGCGCGACGGTCCCTATGCGGACTGCCCTGCATCACGCCCGGACGGCTGGACTGGACAAGTGTGCAGCGTCGATAGCCGACTTGCTGCGGACGACGAAAGCGCCGACGCGCCAGTTGAAGACGAGGGAGGCGTTCAGCAGCAACGCCATCCAAGCCTGCCCGTAGAAGACGTTGTTGTCTCTCAAGAGCCCGATCAGGCCGATCTGTTGAAGCCCGCAGACGATGACAGCGAAGCGCTCGCGGACAAGCGTGTCATGGATCGGATTTCCACTGCGGCCCGCGCCTACGGTATCAACGAGGGCAGGGGCGACGACAAGGATGTCATTCCCGGCTTCTGAAGTCCGCTGAGTTGCAGAGCGCATCTCAGCGTAGATAACGGCCATAAGCAATTTTGAGCGTCTGGCCGATCCTTCTCCCGTCGCCGGCGCAACGCCGGGCCGTCGGAACGAGCCGCATGAAGCCCCACCGCATTCGCCATCAGTTTCTGCTTGAGCCGGAGCTCAGCGAGAAACTGGACAACCTCAGTCGCGATCCGTCAACGACCAAATCAGCGATCGTGGCGAAGGCGGTCGAGGCGTTCATCGAGCGGCGTGGCGAGAACGAGTTCGATCGGCGCTACGGCGTAAGGCTTGACCGGCTCTCCCGCGACCTTGCCCACGTCAGGCGCGATGCCGAGGTGATCCTGGAGAGTCTGGCGCTCTTCATCCGCTTTTCGATCACGCTTCATGCCCACACGCCTGTGCCGGAC
>NZ_RZSR01001581.1:0-725 GCF_004023265.1 Mesorhizobium sp. M1A.F.Ca.IN.020.06.1.1 | reverse complement strand
GCCAGATACGGTGCGCATTGCTCACGAGCAGGTTCAGCTTGTTCTCCGGCTCGTTGTCGTTGTCAGGATCGACCAGGCGCAGGTCGATCGCAGCGTGACGCCCGTCGGTGATGACGGAAAGCAGGATGTCGTCTCCTGGCTCCGGCGGCCGATCGCGCATCTCGATCGCCTTGATGCGCTCGTCGAGCAGGACCTGGTAACGCTTGAATGCAGCCGTGGGCTTGGCCGTCAGGATCTGGCGCTTGCCGGTCGAGATCGCCGGCACTTTCACGTAGCGGCGCAGATCCTCCGGCATCACCACGTCGGCGAAGGTCCGGAACATGGCGATCAGTTCCGGCACGTTGACGAAGGTGGCGAAGCGCGTGACGGGCTTGTATTTGCCGTTGGGCTGCAGCTCGAGTTCGGTCGAGACGTCGCCGAAGGTCGAGGCCCAGGCGTCGAACTCGTGCAGGCCGCGCTGAAGGAGCGCCTCGTGGCCGAGATAACGCTGCACGGAAAACATCTCACCGAGCGTGTTGGTGATCGGCGTACCGGAGGCGAGCACGAGCGCCCGGCCCGGATTCTTCGTCTCGATGAAGCGCGACTTCACATAGAGATCCCAGGCGCGCTGTGAGCCGTTCGGATCGACGCCCTTCAGCGTCGACATGTTGGTCGCGAAGCTGAGCTTTCTGAATTCCTGCGCCTCATCGACGATGATCTGGTCGACGCCGAGCTCGGAGATGGTC
>NZ_RZSR01001580.1:0-726 GCF_004023265.1 Mesorhizobium sp. M1A.F.Ca.IN.020.06.1.1 | reverse complement strand
CTTTGATGCCTTCGATGGCACGCGTCAGCGCTTGGTCGCCCGCGGCATCGAGGTTGGAATTCGGCTCGTCGAGCACGACGAGGAACGGATTGCCGAACAGCGCGCGCGCCAGGCCTACACGCTGACGCTGTCCGGCGGAAAGTGCCGCGCCGCTCTCGCCGATCTCGGTTTGATAGCCTTCGGGCAGGCGCAGGATCATGTCGTGCACGCCGGCAGCCTGGGAGGCCTCGATGATCGCCTCCGGCATGGCGTTCTCGTCGAAGCGGCTGATGTTCTGGGCGACCGTACCGGCGAACAATTCGACATCCTGCGGCAGATAGCCGATATGGCGGCCAAGCGCCTGCGCCGGCCACTGCTCGATTGCAGCGCCGTCGAGACGGATCTTGCCGCGCATCGTGGGCCATACGCCGACGAGCGCGCGCACGAGCGAGGATTTTCCGGAGCCGCTCGGGCCGATCAGGCCCATGCCGGAGCCGGCGTCGAGCGAAAAGTCGATATCCTCCAGCAGGATGCGCCGTCCACCAGGCGCCGTCACCCCGACGGTTTCCACAGCGAGTGTCGCGTTTGGCGCCGGAAGCTCCATGCCGCCATCGTCGACCGGAAAGGCGGCAAACAGATCGACCAGCCTCTGCCAGCTCTGGCGCGCGCTGAGGAAGTGCTTCCAATACGCGGTGGCGAGCTCGATCGGCGCCTATCTGGTCATTTACCAGCAGGCCACGCCCGGCA
>NZ_RZSR01001579.1:0-729 GCF_004023265.1 Mesorhizobium sp. M1A.F.Ca.IN.020.06.1.1 | reverse complement strand
CCCTGCCGGAGACGCTGTCCGCGCTTTGAACCTTCGTTCGACGCATGCGCTTGCCCCGAAACCGGTCCCACTTTCGAGTGAAATACTTAGCGGAGACTAGGCAATCTCAGCCCGGCCCATTCGCCGGGTGGGATCTCAGCCCCGACACGGAAGTTGAACGAC
Source organism: Mesorhizobium sp. M1A.F.Ca.IN.020.06.1.1 (assembly GCF_004023265.1). Taxonomy (NCBI): domain Bacteria; kingdom Pseudomonadati; phylum Pseudomonadota; class Alphaproteobacteria; order Hyphomicrobiales; family Phyllobacteriaceae; genus Mesorhizobium; species Mesorhizobium sp. M1A.F.Ca.IN.020.06.1.1. The sequence goes on along the minus strand of NZ_RZSR01001579.1, from coordinate 567 downwards.
AAGACCCTTGTCGCACCGGCGTCGACCTCGCACCGGAAGCTCAGGCGGTACCATGTGGTTGCCGTGCTGAAGGCGGCCACCGGAGGGTTAAGGACATTGCCCACCTTCAGCGGAATGGATGGCAGCCATTTGGGAGAATAGGAGGCGCCCTGCAATTCCTCGTTCAAAACGCTGCCGCAAAGATTGGCAACCCGCTGGTCGCGAGGCACCTCGCTCATAGAGCTTGTGGCCAGCGCGTCGCCGGTAGCGCCCTGCGAATAGAGCTTTCGAACACCCGGAAGGCCGGAATAGATCGGCGACGCAGCAACGGCGGCGTTGGTAGAACTTGGCGTCCCGGCGCTCTTGCTTCGGAACTTCGAGATCTTTGCAGGCCTGAACTTCAGCGCATTTGCTTGCTTGGGCTTTTGCTTTTCGGTCACGGCCGGAAGATCGACCTTATCGCCGCTCTTGGCATCCGTCGGCGTCGGCGCCGCGGCTGTTTGCTTTTCGGCGGTTGGCGCTCCTGCCTCTTGCTCGGCAGCCTGCTGTTTATCCGTGTCCTGGGCTGCCTTCTCCTCACTTTGCGTG
>NZ_RZSR01001578.1:0-729 GCF_004023265.1 Mesorhizobium sp. M1A.F.Ca.IN.020.06.1.1 | reverse complement strand
CGTCAGCGGGACCATCGAGGTCGATTCCGCCAGAACCTGCGCGTTCGGCGACGTCATCTGGCCCTGCGGGCAGCGCGCCCGCGCCGCCTTCAATGCCTGGCTGCGCGGCCGGGCGCTCAAATGCGTCCTGCCGCCCGATGCCGACCGTTTTGCCATCGCCGCGCCGTGCATGCTCGGCAAACAGGATGTCGGCGCCTGGCTGGTTGCCAATGGCTGGGCGATGGCGTCCCCCTCGGGCATCTACGGCAAAGCCGAATTCGTCGCCAGGGCTGCCGAGATGGGCGTCTTCGGCCCGCCGCAATAGGGCATACCCGGAAAGGCGCGCAACGGCCTTGCCTGCGGGATTGCGTAAAAACGGAATGGCTAAAGCAGCTCGGCGATCCTACCAAACGCTGACCCGTTTCAGCGACGAATCAGATCGAAGCGAGAAGCGGGCCGCAGCCGCTGGCGCCATCCAGGGAGAAAGACACTGATTTCCTTCAAATTGTAGGCCAGGCTGAAACGGAAATCGTAACACACCGCCTTTATGCCAATGCGTCCAACAGGAGATTGGCCAGTGAGTATAAAAACCGAGACCGCGCCGGCAGAGGCCTGGAAGCATGTCGTCTGGCTGACCCTGCTGGGCACCGCGGGCTGCGTCGGCCTGTCGCTCGGCCTCAACTATCTGCTGCTGCTCAGCGACGCGTTGACGCCGTTCGGCCGCAGCGTCATCACGGCCGCCCTTCTGCC
>NZ_RZSR01001577.1:0-730 GCF_004023265.1 Mesorhizobium sp. M1A.F.Ca.IN.020.06.1.1 | reverse complement strand
CGCCATCTGCGAGGAATACCGTGCGGCAGCGACGCTCGACCGTGAGCACGATCAGGCGGACCGCAAAGCCGGCCGGCGCATCGGCTGCCCGATGCTTGCGCTATGGAGCGGACATGGCGCGCTCGCCGAATGGTACGCGCGAGAGGGCGGTCCGCTGGCACTGTGGCGGGAGTGGGCCGACGACGTCAGCGGCGGGGTCAGCGGCGGGGTCAGCGGCGGGACGATGCCCGGCGGGCATTTCTTTCCCGAGGAGGCGCCGGCCGAGACAGCCGCAAGGCTCGGCGAGTTTTTTGCGGCTACAGGCCGTAGGCCAGGGTGAGGTAAATCGCCGGCGCAACGATCAGGCAAAGCGCCATAACAATCACCACGGCATTGCCAAGGCGCTCGGCGCGCCTGGTGATGTCGGTGACATCGTCGTCGTCGTTGAGGAATTGGAGAATCGAGGTGTCGGCGAGGACGGAGAGGCGATTGTCGTTCGCGGGCAGGCTTTCGGGCTCTCGCAGATTGGGCTTTGCAGAAATAAAGGTCAAAACGTCGTCTCGCTTTCGAAGCCGGCCGCGCGACTTCCTGGTTCCAATGATTGTGGATGGTATTGGATGCCCGCCATTTGCGCGGAAACGGCGGGCACCCAAAACGGCGCCGATGAAGGGGACTTCGTCGACGACCGCTACCAACTCGAAGCCTCCGCTTTGGTTGCCGTCGAGGGCCCAATGCGCGAGCCACTCCGACT
>NZ_RZSR01001576.1:0-731 GCF_004023265.1 Mesorhizobium sp. M1A.F.Ca.IN.020.06.1.1 | reverse complement strand
TACGTCTTGTCGCGAACGTTGATTTCGACCGCAATGATCGAAAAAGAGTTGAAAGTGACGACAAGGGGCGCTCTCAATCTCGTTGGCGAGCTCGGGTTGCGCGAGATCACAGGGAGGGGACGTTATCGCGCATGGGGAGTTATGTAGGCTTACGCTGTACGCTCAAAGCAGTTGATGACTGCCCCTTGAGCCGGCAACGCGGCGGCTCGTTGCAAGACAGTTAAGAAGTTTTCGTGTACGATTCGTCAACGGACGTTCGTCGCAGAGATCCTATCTAAGAAATCATGGCCCGTAGTGACCTCCTCATTTCCCTTGTCCGCGCCGGCGCGACCGGCGACCGGGAAATGCTGAAGTCGACCGCGGAAGCCTTGGTCGCCGAAGAGCGGGCACAAAACCATCATATCGTGGCTGATCGACTGGAGAGGGCCTTGTCGGCTGTTCCGGTGACCCCGCCGGCCTTGACGGCCACGAATAGCCTGGCGGGCGCGGGCAAGGATGCGATCCTTGAGATCGAGCCACGCACGCAGATGTCGCAACTTCTCTTGCCACTTCCCGCCCAGGAAGGCGGCCGGCAACTGATTGAAGAGCATATTCGCGCCGACGTGCTGCGTGCTCACGGCTATGAGCCTCGCCATCGAATTCTTCTGTCGGGACCGCCCGGTAATGGCAAGACGTCATTTGCGGAAGCCGTGGCGGAGGCCTTGGGGCTTCCGTTTTACATGGTGCGATAT
>NZ_RZSR01001575.1:0-732 GCF_004023265.1 Mesorhizobium sp. M1A.F.Ca.IN.020.06.1.1 | reverse complement strand
GCCGGGTGTGGCCGTCGGTCGAGCGCGACAGATGCAGCAGAGCCGAGACCGGCCTGGGACGGACGTACTCGATGCGAATGATCTCGGCGAGACGCTCCAGCGAGACGGCCTGCTCGCCCTCGGCGTCCCATCTGTCGCCAAGGCAGGGCGAGAGGAATGGCAGCATCGCCGCGGTGTTGCGATGGATCTTCACCTTGCGCGGCATGCCCCAGGCCAGGGTGCCTTCAGATGTCGCACCGAGGATCATCACATCGTCCGAGCATAGGCCGAAGCCCTGCGATGCCAGCGCCATTGAAGTCGTCGACTTGCCAGTGCCGCTCGGCGCATGGATCAGCACGAGCGCCCCGCTATCGGGCAGCGTCAGACCGGCGGTATGGAGCATGTGCTGCCCGCCGGACTCGAGCGCGGCATCCAGCACCATCATCAGCAGCGTCCATTTGACCTTGCTGTCGGGATGAACGCGGATTTCGGCCGAACCCTCGTCGGCACGGATCGAGGCCGTCTGGAGGCCGGGAAAGACCAGATGGACCACGTCGCCGGCGTCGATGATGCGGCAATGGCCGTCCAGCGGCACTTCGCCGTCGAAGGCGAGCTTCCCTTCCGGGTTTTCGGGCAGCGCCGACGTTTCGAGGATATCGATGCGAAAGCCGGGTTCGACCGCTTCATTAACGCGCAATGTGCCGAGCATCAGATCGAAGCTCGGCCAGAGCTCGGCGCGCTCTGCCGATATGC
>NZ_RZSR01001574.1:0-732 GCF_004023265.1 Mesorhizobium sp. M1A.F.Ca.IN.020.06.1.1 | reverse complement strand
GATGGTGCGCGGCGACGGCGGACGCCGGTCGCTCAGCGAAATCAAGTTCACGAAGGCTGAGACGATCTGACGGGGGCGCATCATGAAAAAGATCGCTGGCAGGATCTTCCTGGCATTGATGGCCGTGGCCGTGGGCACGTTGCTGTTTGTGGTCGCATCTGCGGCTACGGACTGGTACAGGACCGGTTCGCATTTTCTCTTCGACAGCATCAATGCGGACCCGCGGCCAGTCTTCGCCTACGCCTGGACGGATCTGAAAGCGGAAAACTTCGCAAGGCTTCAATACGCCGGTGCTGCGGCCTTATTCGGCTTCGTCCTGCCGATCGTCATCGCCTTCTTGATGCGGCCGCCCAAGCGCAACGACGCGAAATTCATGTCGATGGCGGACATTCGCCGCGCTGGCCTGCTGAAGCCGAGAGGCATCTTCATCGGACGCGCCGGTGGCAGGCTGGTCAACGTCTTTGCCCCGCACCGCGATCGGCGCACGGGCAAATTGCTCCTGACGCGCCCGAGAATTCGCGGCGGCAAGAAACTGTGGATCGACGGCGATGACGTCGGCGGCTTCGTCATCGGTCCGCCGAGGTCGGGCAAAGGCGCGGCGCTGATCATCCCCAACGCGCTGATGTGGCCGCATTCGTTGGTCGTGCTCGATCTGCGCGGCGAGACCTACGAGGCGACGGCCGGCCATCGCGCCACCTTCAGCACGGTCGTTCGCTTCGCGCCGGCTGACCG
>NZ_RZSR01001573.1:0-733 GCF_004023265.1 Mesorhizobium sp. M1A.F.Ca.IN.020.06.1.1 | reverse complement strand
GCCTCGCCGAAGTCCTCCTGCAGGCCGAGCCGCACCCAGCCTTCCAGCTCGACGTCGCGGATAGCTGAGGCCGCCTCGTCATTGAGCTCGATGAGACGCCGCGCATAGCCGAGCATCGTTTCACCAGCTTCGGTAAGCGCCAGGCCGCGCCCCGCCTTGCGGAGGACCGGGGTCGCCGCCTGTTCTTCCAGCTTCTTCAGCTGCGCGCTGACGGCAGAGGTCGAGCGGCCGAGCCGCTCGGCCGCCTTGGCGAAACTGCCAAGCTCCATGCCGGTGACGAAGGTCCTGAGCACGTCGAGGTCGAATGTGACGCGTCGCATGAGATCGTCCTTATTTTCAGGATTATCGATCAAAAACTTGCTGATTATCTGGATGAAACTATGGCGCTACATCCGACCGGTCAAGACCGATCGACCGGCGCAGAGGGAATACGAGATCATGTCCGCCATCGTAACTCGCAACGATTGCCGTCGGCCCGCGGCAGGCGCCGCCGCTTCGGCTGGCCGCGCCTTCGGGCCCACCCATCGATGGAAGGTGCTCGGCATCGGCGTCGCCGCCAATGCCGGCTTCTCCGCTACCTTCTCCGGCATCCCGGCGACGGCTGTGGTGATGCGCCAGGACTACCATCTCGACAATGCCTCGCTCGGCGCTGCGCTCGGTCTGCTCGGCCTCGGCGTGGCGCTCAGCGAACTGCCCTGGGGCGTGCTTACCGACCGCTGGGGCGACCGCCGCG
>NZ_RZSR01001572.1:0-734 GCF_004023265.1 Mesorhizobium sp. M1A.F.Ca.IN.020.06.1.1 | reverse complement strand
GCATGGCAGACCATCTCACACGCCTCGACTTCGTCGTGCTCGATGAACTCGGCTATCTGCCTTTCGCCCAGGCCGGCGGGCAGTTGCTCTTCCACCTGATCTCGAAGCTCCATGAACGCACCTCGATCATCATCACCACCAATCTCGCCTTCGGGGAATGGCCGAGCGTCTTCGCCGGCGATGCCAAGATGACCACCGCGCTGCTCGACCGCCTCACTCACCACTGCGAGATCGTCGAGACCGGAAACGAGTCCTGGCGCTTCAAAAGCCGATCTCAAAGCTAAAGCCGAAAAGCTAATCAGCCGCGCCCGATCAGGCTGTGCAACCCCGACCAGCTCCGCCTGATCGGGCGCTTACCGGCGTGCCTCTCACAACCGAAAGCCGGGGTCCCTTTTGCGTGAAAATACGGGGTCCCGATTCTGCGGTCATTGACAGTCGCGTCTCACTCACCCCGATGCTCTCGGCCCTTGGGAGGGCTTAGAGGTTGCTTGATGGCCGGAGGGCAATGGCGCCCTCTGCAGAGGTCAACATCCCGGTCACGATATGGTGGCCTGACGTTCAACGGCTATTATGCTGCTGCGAAGGTCAGCTCGCAGAGTGTCGTCACGTCGTAAATCGGCAAGCCTGTCTTCTTGCGCAGAGCAGGCGACACCAGCGGGAACAAGGTGCATTCGAACAAGATCGCACCGATATCCGGATTGTCTGTGCGAAGCTTTTCGATGCATGCCTCAAGC
>NZ_RZSR01000157.1:0-8547 GCF_004023265.1 Mesorhizobium sp. M1A.F.Ca.IN.020.06.1.1 | reverse complement strand
ACGTGAGACGACCCCCTCTGCCCTGCCGGGCATCTCCCCCGCAAGGGGGGAGATTAGCTGCTTCGACGCCTTGCCCCTCTCCTCCCAAGCCCCATTTCCCTCCCCCTAGCGTCCAGCAATCGGAGCCCGACGCCTCATGACCAGCCAGACAATCATCGATCCTCCCGAAGACGGCCATTTCAGGAACGGCCAGGCCAGCAATGGCGCAAGCCCCACCACCTTGTCCATCCACCTCACCATCAACGGCCGTGACCACGCGCTCGATATCGAGCCGCGGGTTACCCTGCTCGACGCGTTGCGCGAGCGGCTCCACCTCACCGGCACCAAGAAGGGCTGCGACCAGGGCCAGTGCGGCGCCTGCACCGTTCATGTCGACGGTGAGCGGGTGCTGGCCTGCCTGACGCTCGCCGCCCAGGTCGAGGGACGCTCGATCACGACAATAGAAGGGCTCGCCGACGAAGACGGCACGCTGCACGCCGTGCAGGCCGCCTTCCTCGAACAGGACGCCTTCCAGTGCGGCTATTGCACGCCCGGACAGATCATGTCGGCGGTGGCCTGCATCCGCGAGGGCCATGCCGGCTCCGACGAGGAGATCCGCGAATACATGGCCGGCAATCTGTGCCGCTGCGGCGCCTATCCGCACATCGTCGCCGCCGTCCGCCAGGCAGCTAGGGAGCTCCGCTCATGAGAGACTTTTCCTATCTTCGCGCCGACAGCGTCGAGGCCGCGCGCAACGCGGCCGCCCTTCCCGGCGCCATGCTGCTTGCCGGCGGCACGACGCTCATCGATCTCGCCAAATGCGGCGTCGCCGAACCGGCCACCGTCATCGACATCAGCCATATCGAAGGGCTCAACGCCATTGATGTAACCGCCGACCGCGCCGTCATCGGCGCGCTGGCCAAGATGAGCCATGTCGCCGACAACGCCGAGGTGAAAAGCCACTTCCCAGCGGTTTCGGAAGCGTTGTGGCAGGCGGCCTCGGCGCAGCTCCGCAACATGGCGACCATCGGCGGCAACCTGATGCAGCGCACGCGCTGTCCCTATTTCCGCGATCCGCAGAACTTCCCGGCCTGCAACAAGCGCGAGCCGGGCAGCGGCTGCTCGGCGATCGGCGGCGTCACGCGCGGCCATGCGGTGCTCGGCACCAGCGAAGCCTGCATCGCCACCTATCCGGGCGATCTTGCCATCGCGCTTGTCGCCTTCGACGCCGAGGTCGATCTTGGCGAGCGGAAGCTGAAGGTCGAGGACTTTTTCCTCGCCCCTGGCGCCACGGCCGAACGCGAGCACGACATCCGCCCCGGCGAACTGATCACGGCCATCGAGATCCCGGGCTCGGCCGCGGCCCGGCGCTCGACCTATCTCAAGGTCCGCGACCGCCAGTCCTATGAGTTCGCGGCGGCGAGCGCTGCCGTCGGACTGGAGCTCGAGGGCGACGGCCGCACCATACGCGACATCCGCGTCGCGGTCGGCGGCGTCGCGACGAAACCGTGGCGGGCGCGCGCCGTCGAAGAGGCGCTGAAGGGCAAGCCGCTCGACGAAGCGTCCGTTCGCAAGGCGAGCGAGCTCGTCATGGAGGGCGCCGTCGACCACGGCGCCAACCACTACAAGATCGCATTGGCGCCCCGCGTGATCGCGCGCGCCATCCTGAAATTGGGAGAAACGGCATGACCGTTCATGACATGAAACACGCAGGCTCCGACAGCGCGCGCCTCGAAGCGGTGGGCGGGCGCCTGTCGCGCGTCGACGGCCCGGCCAAGATCACCGGCGCCGCGCGTTACGCGTTCGAACAGCACCTCGAAGGCCTGACCCATGCGGTACTGGTCGGCGCGACGATTGCCGCCGGCAAGGTCACCGGCATCGACACGCGCGCGGCGGAAACCGCGCCAGGCGTGCTCGCGGTGCTGACGCCCGACACCATCATGGACCTGAATTCGGCATCGGACTGGTTCGGCAGACAGCCGTCCGAAGAAACCTATTGCCCGCTCGTCCGCGAGGTCACCTTTTCCGGCCAGCACATTGCTGCCGTCGTGGCCGAGACCTTCGAGCAGGCCGTCGCCGCCGCGGCGCTGGTCAAGGTCAGCTATGACGAGACGCCGGCAGTCGTCGACCTGAGCGACGGCAGCGACGGTATTCCGGTCGACGCCATGACCAAGGAATGGGGCGACGCCGAAGCCGCCTTCGCCGAGGCACCGGTGCGCGTCTGCGCCGCCTACAACACGCCGCGCGAGTTCCAGGCGGCGATGGAGCCGCACGGGCTGATCGCGCGCTGGGAGGGCGACCAGCTCACCATCTGGGAACCGAGCCAGTGGCTCGACGGCATGGCGCGCACCTATGCCGAATGGTTCGGCGTGCCGTTCCAGAACGTGCGGCTGGTCTCGCCCTATATCGGCGGCGGCTTCCGCTCCAAGGCGCTGGCGCTCGCGCACAGCGCGGTGGCGGCGGCAGCGGCGAAGATGCTCGGACGCCCGGTGAAGCTGGTGCTCAACCGGCCGCAGAATTTCACCTCCTATGGCGGCCGCGCCGCGACGCGCCAGACGGTTGCGATCGGCGCCGACAAGGCGGGCCGCATACAGTCGATCGTGCATCGCGGCGTCAACGAGACGGCGGTCGACGGCATGTGGGTCGAGCCGCTCGGCTCCGTCACCTCGATCATGTATGCGACGCCCAATTTCTCCTCGAAACAGAATGTGGTCAGGGTGAACACGGTGGTGCCGGGGGCGAAGCGCGCGCCGGGCGAGAACCCGAGCGCCTTCGGTATCGAATGCGCCATCGACGAGCTCGCCCAAGAGCTCGGTATCGACCCGCTGGAGATGCGGCTGATCAATTATGCCGAGCAGGATCCCCACGCAAAGAAGGCGTGGTCGACAAGGCAGTTGCGGGAGGCCTTTGCCGCCGGCGCGGAAGCCTTCGGCTGGGCGAAGCGTTCGCGCGAGCCGCGCTCGATGCGTGACGGCCACCAGCTCATCGGTTGGGGCGTCGCGGCCGGCACCTATCCGGTTCGGCGCGCCTATGGCGAGGCCGTGGTGAAGCTCCTGGCCGACGGCTCGGTCGAGGTCGAGAGCTCCTCCATCGACATGGGCCAGGGCACCTACACGATCCTGGCGCAGACCGCGGCCGAGACGCTTGGCGTGCCGGTGGAGAAGGTGTCGGTGAGGCTGGGGGATTCCCATTTCGCCCGCGCCGGCGTCACCGGCGGCTCGCGGCTTGCCGGGGTCATGACCGGCGCCGTCTACAAGGCGGCGGGCCAGGCGCTGGACGAGCTGATCGGGCTGGCGCTCTCCGATCCGCGCTCGCCCTTCCATGGGCTGCAGGCGAACACGCTGCAAGTGAAGGGTGGCCGCATCGCCTCGCCGCGCGGTGACGGCCCGGAGTTCTCGATCGCCGAGTTGATGCGCGCCCTCGGTCGCGAAAAGATCGAGGCCAAGGGCGACACTGTCCCGGCCAGTTTCACGCCGGAGCAGCGCTATGACAACTACACCACCATCGCCATGGCGCTGCCGCACACCGAGGGCGATTATTCCCGCCACTCCTGGTGCGCGCATTTCGTCGAGGTGCGCGTCGACGAGGATTTTGGCACGGTGCGCGTGTCGCGCGTCGTGTCGGCGCTGGACTCCGGCCGGCTCTACAACCCCAAGCTGGCGGAGAGCCAGTGGAAGGGCGGCATCATCATGGGTATCGGCCAGGCGCTGCTGGAAGAAGGCATCGTCGACCGCCGCCATGGCCGCATCGTCAACGGCAATCTCGCCGACTACATGCTGCCGACCAATGCCGACATCCCGGATATCCAGACGATCTCGGTCGGCATCCCCGACCCGCATTCCTCGGCGCTGGGCGGCAAGGGCGTCGGCGAGCTCGGCATCGTCGGCGTCGCGCCGGCGATTGCCAACGCGGTGTTCCACGCGACGGGGAAGCGGGTGCGGGACCTGCCGATTACGCTGGAGAAGTTGATTTAGCGCCGGCCTTGTCTCCCCCCTCGAGGGGGAGATGTCGCCGAAGGCGACAGAGGGGTCGCCGCGCGTGGGGCGCCAACCTACAACCGTCGCAATAGGCTGAGTCCAGTCGGACCGACCCCCTCTGCCCTGCCGGGCATCTCCCCCTCGAGGGGGGAGATCACCTGCCCTGGCTCTGGCCCTTCAAAAACTGGCTGAGCAGATCCACCGGCAGCGGGAAGACCACGGTCGATGAGCGCTCGCCGGCGATGTCGTGCAGGGCCTCGAAATAGCGCAGCTGCATGGCCTGCGGTTCGGCCGCCAGCATGCGGCCGGCCTCGACCAGCTTGGCCGCCGCCTGCTGCTCGCCGTCGGCGTTGATGACCTTGGCGCGCCGCAGCCGCTCGGCCTCTGCCTGCTTGGCGATGGCCCGGACCATGCTCTCATTCAGGTCGACATGCTTGATCTCGACATTGGAGACCTTGATGCCCCAGGCGTCGGTGCGCTGGTCGAGGATGTCCTGGATGTCGCTGTTGAGCTTGTCGCGCTCGGCCAGCATCTCGTCCAGCTCGTGCTTGCCGAGCACCGAACGCAGCGTGGTCTGCGCCAGCTGGTTGGTGGCGGTCATGAAATCCTCGACCTGGATGATCGCCCGCTCGGCGTCGACGATGCGGAAATAGAGCACCGCGTTGACCTTGACCGAGACATTGTCGCGCGAGATGACGTCCTGCGGCGGCACGTCCTGCACCACAACGCGCAGGTCCACGCGCACCATCTGCTGGATGAAGGGAACGAGCAGGATGAGGCCGGGCCCCTTGACCCCGGTGAAGCGGCCGAGCGTGAAGACCACGCCGCGCTCATATTCCCTCAGGATGCGGATCGCCGCCGACAGGAACATGATCACCAGCAGCGCGAGGATCAGATAGGCGACATAGCCGAGCGTCATTGTTTTGCTCCGTCGTTTCCCGCTCCGTTGTGACCGGCACCACGCCTCCGCACCGTCAGCACGAGATCGCTGACGGCGGTCACCTCAGCACGATCTCCGGGCGCGATCGGCTCCTCGGCCTTGGCGCGCCAGCGCTCGCCGAGCGCCAGCACATGACCTTCTCCGCCTTCCCAGTCGAGAACGTCCACGGAAAGACCGTGCATGGCCCCGCCGCCGACGCGCGGCGGATTGCGGCGCGCCGCCCAGAGGTAGCTGCCGGCCAGCAGCGCGAGGCCCAGCGTCAGCGCCGCGGCGGGGCCGATGACCGCCCACGATATGGCGAAGCCCGGCCCCTCGACCTTGAGCAGCATGGCCGCGCCGAGCAGGAACGCGGCCGCGCCGCCGACACCCAGCACCACTGTCGGGCTGAATGCCTCGACGATGAGGAAGGCGACGCCGAGCAGCATCAGGGCGAGACCGGTATAGTTGATCGGCAAGAGATCGAGCGCGTAGAGGCCGAGTACGAGGCAGATGGCGCCAATGACGCCAGGCGCCACCGCACCTGGGCTCGTGACCTCGAAGACGATGCCGTAGAAGCCGATCAGCATCAGGAGGACGGCAACGTTCGGATCGGTGATGACCGCGAGAAGCCGGATGAACCAGCCGGGATCCAGGACCTCGACGGCCAGGCCCTTCGTCGCCAGCACCTCTTTCTTGCCGGCCACGTCGACGGTGCGGCCGTCGGCGAGCTGCAGCAGCTCCGCCGTGTCACGGGCGACGAAGTCGATGACATGTTGCTGCAGCGCCGCACCTGCCGAGAGGCTCGCCGCCTCGCGAACCGCCTTCTCGCCCCAGTCGCCATTGCGCCCGCGCAGTTCGGCGAGGGAGCGGATTAGCGCCACCGCGTCGTTGGTCGCCTTGGCCGTCATCGGGTCCCCGGCTGGCTTCCCGGTGTCCTTGTCGTCCTTCTCACCGCCGGGAAGCGAGGGCAGCCCGCCGATCTCGACCGGAGTCGCGGCGCCCAGATTGGTGCCGGGCGCCATCGCCGCGACATGGGTCGAGTAAAGGATATAGGTTCCGGCGCTCGCCGCATGACCGCCGGCGGGCGCGACATAGCCGATGACGGGAACGGGGGACGCCAGGATATCGGCGATCATCTCGCGCATCGAGGTGACGAGGCCGCCGGGCGTGTCGAGCTGAAGGATGAGAGCCCCGGCGTTGCGCTCGGCCGCGGTCTTGAGCGCTTCCTTGAGCTGGCGCGAACTCGCCGGACCGATGGCGCCGTCAATCGCGATGCTCAAGGCCATCCTCTCCCCCGCCGTTTCGGCCGAGGAGAAGGGGAAAACCGCCGCGGCGGCCATGAAAGCCGCTGCCAGAAGGGCCACCCGCGCGAGTTTCACGCCTCAAAGCTCCTTGGGATTCAATATGGGGTTGTGCCGGGGCAAGTCCAATGAGGGCAGCGGAGCGGGTAATCTCCCTCCTCACGATTCCACGGCAATTTCGACGTCGCCTCCAACGCTGGCTCCCTCGCCCGTACGTCATTGTCCCCATCGACGGCGCGAATGAACGCGCTCGCAACAATGGAGACGACAATGACGACGATGGATCGTTTGCAGTACGAAACCGACCGCACGGGCTTCAACCTGTTCGGCTCTGCCCGCCGCGGATTGCGGCTGGCCTATCACGCCATGCGGATGCGCAGCGATCGCGCCGCGCTGCGCGCCATGCCAGACTATTTGCTCAAAGACATGGGCATCAGCCGCTCGCAGATCGAGCACTACACGTCCACGCGCGCCGCGCTCGCCGCAGCCGGCAGGACGGATGCCTGAAGCGGATGAACGACTGCATCGGCGGCCGGCCGGACGGCTGGTGAAAACCCCGGCTCGCCGGGGTTTTCGCGTTCCGACGCGAGGCACTGCCGGCATTGGAACCGGTCGCGGGCTGTCCGCCCAAATGAAACGGGCGATGCAATTTCCACGGTGGGCGTATCAGAAATTCCACGCTGCCATCCACTCTCGTTCAAACGCATCGGCGTCAGAAAGGAAGCCGTCACGGCAACCAAGCCGCAAAGCAACCTTCGGAGTAGTCACATGCAACCCAGCACCAAACCTGCCCGCGTTCCGCTCAACGGCGTCGACACACCGAACCTCCTGGCGACCATCAATTTCGTCGCCGGTCAGCCGGAGCTGGCGAAGTTCCAGTTCCGCGCCCACAACGAATGGATCGAAGGCACCCACAGCAAGAGCGTCATGCATGGCTTCCACGGTGCCGGCCAGGAGCAGAAGCACGAGAAGCCCTTCTATGCCGACAGCGACCATCCGGCGATCCTGTGCGGCGCCGACAACGCCCCGACCCCTGTCGAGTGGCTGCTGCATGGGCTGGCGAGCTGCCTGATGGCGGGGCTCGCCAACATCGCCGCCGCGCGCGGCATCAAGCTCACCAGCGTGAAGTGCTCGGTCGACGGCGACATCGACCTGCGCGGCATCCTCGGCATCTCGGACGAGGTACGCAACGGCTTCCAGAACATCCAGGTGTCGTTCGAGGTCGAGGGCGACGCGCCGGCCGAGAAGCTTGAGCAGCTGGTCGAGCAGGCCCGCGCACGCTCGGCCGTGTTCGACGTGCTGACCAACGGCGTGCCGGTCACGGTCGGCATCAAGACCATCCAGTGATCTAAAGCGCGTCGTCCTGAAAACGGTTCAGGCGACGCGCCTTAGTTCTTTGTTTTGACGCATGTCGTTGTCCCAGAACCGCTGCACACTTCTGGGCGAAATGCGTTAGCTGAAGCGACGGTTCGGAGAAATCCGGACCGTCTCTCCCAGGGCCTCGGAACAGAGCCATGAAACATGCTGACGTCGTCATCATCGGCGGCGGGCAGGCCGGGCTTGCGCTCAGCCATTGCCTTGGCCGCGCCGGAATCGACCATGTCGTGCTGGAGCGCGGCCGCATCGGCGAGCGCTGGCGCACGCAGAGCTGGCGATCGCTGAGGCTGTTGACGCCGAACTGGCTGAACGGCCTGCCCGGCTCGCCCTATGACGGCCCGGACCCCGACGGCTTCAGGACAAAGGACGTGTTCGTCCATGATCTCGAAACCTATGCAAGCCGCTGGCAGGTGCCGGTGGAATGCAAGGTCGAGGTCACCTCCTGCAGGCGGACCGGCGGCGGCTTCGCGCTCGCCACCGGCGCCGGCGACTGGTTGGCCAGGGTCGTAGTGGTGGCGACGGGGCATTGCGATCGGCCGATGATGCCCTTTGTGTCCGAGACCAGAGGCGGACCGCTGAATATCCACGCTTCGCAGTATCGCTCTCCCGGCGAGCTGCCGCCCGGCGGGGTGCTGATCGTCGGCGCCTCATCTTCCGGCGTGCAGATCGCCGACGAGCTCGCGCGCGCCGGCCGGCGGGTGATGCTGTCCGTCGGCAAGCATACGCGCCTGCCGAGACTGTGGCGCGGCAAGGACATCTTCTTCTGGCTCTGTCAGATGGGCGTGATGGCCCAGCCGCTCGACGGACTTGCCAATCCGGAGAGCGCCAGGCGGCAACCCTCGCTGCAACTCGCCGGACGACCGGACAAGGCCAATGTCGACCTTGCCACACTGCAGGCCCTCGGCGTCGAGCTCACCGGCCGCGTGCGCGGCATAGCCAACCGCGAGATCGCCTTTGCCGACGATCTTGCCGCGCAGATCGCGGCGGCGGACGC
>NZ_RZSR01001571.1:0-735 GCF_004023265.1 Mesorhizobium sp. M1A.F.Ca.IN.020.06.1.1 | reverse complement strand
TCGCGAGGGCGGCGAAGGAAGGCTGGCCCTGTCCGAGCGACGCGGCGATCGCCCGCGCTTATGGCTCGCATTCGCTGCGTCGCGCCCGGCGCCTGCTCGATTACATCGAGGAGCAGGGGCTGATCGTGTGCCAGATCGACGGTGCTGGCCGCCGCACGGTGACGCTGGTCGAGCTCGCCTGGGCAACGGCCCCGGGCGATCCGAATGCCGGAGAAGAAGAGCCGGGCAGTTCGGCTGCATAAGAATCCGGCCTGAGCGTCTCTGCGGCAAGCTTCGCCACATCTGATTAACCACCTGTTCAAACAGGCACGGAACCAAACAGGCCGCGATGCGTTCTGGCCCTCGGCTTAATATAGCTGTCGGGGCAGGCGCGGAGGGGAGTGTGGGCGTTTCTCGTTCGTCAAAGGAACAATTCGATTCCCGTCAGATACTCAACGCCCTCAAAGCCTTTCGAAACGGTGACTTCTCCGTCCGCATCGAGAATTCTTATGAAGGGTTGAACGGCGAGATCGCCGACACATTCAATCAGATCGTCGAGTTGAACGACCAGATGGCGCGAGAATTTGCGCGGCTGAGCAGGGTCGTCGGCAAGGACGGCCGCATCGGCGAACGCGGCCATGTGAGGAACGCCAAAGGCAGCTGGGAATCGAGCGTCCGTTCGGTCAACGACCTGATCGAGGACATGGTGCAGCCCACCGCGGAAGTTGCCCGCGTCATCGGCGCGGTCGCCAAGGG
>NZ_RZSR01001570.1:0-737 GCF_004023265.1 Mesorhizobium sp. M1A.F.Ca.IN.020.06.1.1 | reverse complement strand
GCCATACCTGTGCGGATGGGAGAGCGAGCATGAAGAAGCGGCTTAGCAGCGTGATCGCCGCGGCCGCGATCATGCCTGGGCAGATGGCGGCTCTCCCCGCGCTGGCCCAGATCGCCGTCATCGACAATTCCAATCTGGATAAGCGCGCGCAAGACGAGCAGCACAGCAAAAAATCGCACGATTCCAAATCCGACGAGAAGGAGAAGAAAAAGAGCCTGGTTTGCACCTATACGAACAAGTACAGGTCGCAAATGTTCGGCCGCTCTCCTGGCGAGGCGCTGAGCCGCGACGCCGAAAACGCGAAGCTGATCCGTTACTATGCTCAAAAATATGGCGTTCCCGAGGGCCTGGCGCTGTCGGTCGCCTACCAGGAATCCCGCCTCGACAGCTGTGCCGGCTCTCACACCGGTGTCAAGGGCGTGATGCAACTGACAAAAGGAACGGGCAGGCAGCTCGGATTCGATCGCGACATCAACGAGCAAAACATTGAGGGTGGTGTGAAGTATCTCGGCAAAGGCGTCGCGCAATGTGGCGCGACCAACTACACCTGCCTGGCGAGCTTTTATAACGGCTCCAATGCCGCCGAACAGGCTGGG
This sequence comes from Mesorhizobium sp. M1A.F.Ca.IN.020.06.1.1, assembly GCF_004023265.1. Classification (NCBI taxonomy): domain Bacteria; kingdom Pseudomonadati; phylum Pseudomonadota; class Alphaproteobacteria; order Hyphomicrobiales; family Phyllobacteriaceae; genus Mesorhizobium; species Mesorhizobium sp. M1A.F.Ca.IN.020.06.1.1. The sequence goes on along the minus strand of NZ_RZSR01001570.1, from coordinate 141 downwards.
TGGGCCTCGGGCGTCGGCCGATGGCGCGGTTATTTCGACAATTACGTCTCCAGCGGACAGGCGCCGGCCGCGGTCCCACCGGCGATCAGCATCGTGACGTCGAGCGGGCCTGGCGGCGCGGCCCAAAGCGGCGCCCTCGAT
>NZ_RZSR01001569.1:0-738 GCF_004023265.1 Mesorhizobium sp. M1A.F.Ca.IN.020.06.1.1 | reverse complement strand
ACCCAATGGCGCGCTGACGCTGATCACCAAGAAGGCGAGCTGACGACCAATGCTGGCGGGCCGGTTGCAGGCCCGTCAGCATCATCGCAAACGGAACCTCCCGCCGACAGGACTCGTTTCGCCTTTTTCGCCCCGCCACAAGTTCAACCAGGAGCGAGCGATGGCGAGCGCCCCGTGCCCCGGAACAGGATTTCCAGCCCTTGTCTTTCCAGCCCTTGTGGTGGCCATGCTTCTCGTGGTCGCCGCCCCAGCGTTTCCCGCGCAGCCTGCGGACGGCAATCCGCCACTTGACAGCACCAAGCCGGGCGCGACGATCGTCGATTCCGACGTGCGGCAGGAGGAGGCGCTGTCGAAGACGGAGGCCGGCAACGTCATCACCGCCATCGACCGCACGCGCGACAATATCGGCACCGTGCGCAAGACGACCAAGCTGGATACCGTCGATATCGTTTTCCTGACGGATGCCGCGCGCAGCGAAGGCGGGCCGCCGCCTGCGATCGAGAACAAGGTGAAGCAGCATCAGGAAGACGTCGCGGAGCTGCGGCAGGAGATCGAAGCGAACGCCCTGCTCTTCAACGCCATCGATTCGCGGCGCGTGCAGGCCGAGGACGTGCTTGCCGTCGAGTTCGACAATCCCGGGAAGGTCGTCATCTACGCGGCCGCCAAGCCGCCGAAGTGATTTGAGCGCGCCGCCACGCCTCACAGCTTGCCCATCACCTTCTGTTGAAATCCATAGAC
>NZ_RZSR01001568.1:0-740 GCF_004023265.1 Mesorhizobium sp. M1A.F.Ca.IN.020.06.1.1 | reverse complement strand
CTCCGGGGGATTGCCGAACAGGCCGATCGATGAGACGGCGGCGTCCGCATCGCCGATCGCTTCGCGGATTTCGCCCGCCAGGCGCTTTAGGTCCTTGCCGCCCAGCGTCTGCCAGAAAAAGGGCTGGATGCTCTCGAAGCCGAGCGGCAGGATCTGTTTCACATAGGCGGCCGGGTCGTCGAGATTGGCTCGCACCATGGTGCCGATCCTGATGTCGAGAAGCGGGTTCGGCATCACGGCGTTTCCTTTGCGATTGCGACGCGGCGTCCGGTCTCTGCGCTTTCGATGGCGCCAAAGACCATGGCTAGGCTTTTGATGTTGTCGGTGCCGCGCGTCTCCGGTTCGGTGCCGGTCTCGATCGCGCGCATGAAATCCTGGATGATGCCGAGATGGCCGTCGACTCTGTCGGCCGCGTCGAGCGCCGGCACCTCGATCGACTGGGTCTTGTCGATGATACCGTCGCGGCCGGATGCAACCACCTCGGCCTTCAACCCGTCATGCCCGTCCCACAACAGGCTGCCGCGCTCGGCGACGATGCGCCAGCTGCCTTCCCAACTCGTGCGGAAACCGTCCGCGCACCAGGAGCCGGCATAGGTGAAGACCTTGCCGCCGCCGAAATCGAACACCGCGCTGGCCGACGAGCCCTGACGGTACCAGGAATTGGCAGGCTCCCACTCCTGGCAATAGACGCCGGCCGGTTCGCCGGCGACCATGTAGCGGGCGGCGTCTATTGCCAGGAG
>NZ_RZSR01001567.1:0-748 GCF_004023265.1 Mesorhizobium sp. M1A.F.Ca.IN.020.06.1.1 | reverse complement strand
CGCTGGGACACCCGCGGCGATTTCGGGGCCCAACTCGAAGGCGGCAATGGCAAGCTGGTCCACGACGGCGCCGGACGTCTCGCCGCCCGCCACGACCAACCTGCGCACGCCGAGTTCGACCAGACCTTCGGCGATGGTCGCCAACGACTGCTCGATCGCATGACCGGCAGCGTCGCGTCCATGCCGCGCCTGCAGCGCCGAAACCACCTCGGGCGATCCGCTGCTGGCGATGAGGACGGGGCCATCGGCCAAGCGGGCGGCGGCCCAGGCGAGCGCACGGTGCGTCTCCGCCACTCCGCTCATCAGCCTTTCCGGATCGAGCCTCAGCACCGGCATCGTCTCTTCGGCGCGGGCAATCTGCGTCAGTGTCGCCCGCGAACAGCTGCCGGCGAGGCACGCCGCAGGCCCCTCGACCGGCCGCTCCCGCAGCACCGTCCGTTGATGGCGCCGCGCGGTGCCGGCGGCGACCAGGCCGCGGGCGAGACCCAGTCCCAGGCCGGACGCTCCGACCGACAGGCGTTGTGCCAAGGCTGCCGCGCCGATCGCTTCAAGATCGCTCTCAAAGACGGCGTCGGCGATTGCCGCTCCGGCTCCATCTTGGGAAAGCGCCGCGTTGCGCGCGCGGATCGCGTCTGCGCCGCGCGCGACCGTCGCGAGGTCGACCGACCCGACCGCTGCCATGCTCTGCCGGGCGAGTACGCGCACCAGATTGGCATCGCGCATGGGATTGAGCGGGTGATCCTTGAGC
>NZ_RZSR01001566.1:0-749 GCF_004023265.1 Mesorhizobium sp. M1A.F.Ca.IN.020.06.1.1 | reverse complement strand
CAACAAGGCGGCCGGCGACCGTCACGAGAAGCTGCTCGAGACCCCGTCAATGTACCAGACGGTGCGGCTGGTCGGCGAGACGGTGAAAGAGGTGATCGCACAGTCTTCGCCCGCCGGCGATCAAGCGGATTCCTATTTCAACGCCTCCTTCATCCTCGGCGGCCAAATCAAGGGCAGCCAACCCCGGCTGTTCATGATCTATCCCGAGGGCAATTTCATCGAGTCGACCGACGACACGCCATTCTTCCAGATCGGCGAGACCAAATACGGCAAGCCGATCATCATCCGTGCCTATGACCGTACGATGAGCCTGGCCGAGACGGCGAAGCTGCTGTTGGTCTCCTTCGACTCGACGCTGAAGTCGAACCTGTCGGTCGGCCTGCCGCTCGACCTGCTCTTCCTGGAACTGGATGCTTTCAAGGTCGGCCTGAAGAAGCGGATCGGTCATGACGACCAATATTACCGAACCATATCGGATGGCTGGTCCAACGCGCTAAAGGCGGCCTTCGCCAGCCTGCCCGATTTTCCCGGCTAGGGCGTTCGCCTACGAAGCGCATTATATTTAACATGTTAATTAAAGGTCGAAGTGGCGGGCCGATCAAGGTCCGGCGGCTGCTGAGAGGATACATGGACAAGAAAGAATTCCGCGATTGGTCGAGGCGAGCCGCGGATTGGGGCGTGGACTACCGGTCCAGCCTGCGCGATCGTCCGGTGCGGCCGGCGATCGCGCCCGGCGACATATTCAGGAG
>NZ_RZSR01001565.1:0-750 GCF_004023265.1 Mesorhizobium sp. M1A.F.Ca.IN.020.06.1.1 | reverse complement strand
GTATTTTCCCTTACCGTATTAACCGGATTTCCCCTACACGCAAGGCTCCCGGTTAATTTGTATTTACTTAACCCTGTTGCGTGGCTTTCGTGTCACGCATATCCCCACGCATGGTAAACGGCGTCTCAATATGGGTGGGGCCGAAGCCAAATTCCTTCATGATTTCAGCACCCAAACAGATCATTCCAAAAAACGAAACCCATAAATCCGAGCACCAGAAGGAGACCGGTCCGGTAGGCCATCTCCATCATCCGCTCCGACACGGGCCGCCTTATGACGGCCTCCACGCCGTAGAACAAGAGGTGGCCGCCGTCGAGAGGGGGAATCGGTAGCAGATTGAGAATCCCTATCCCGACTGACAGGAATGCAACAAGCTGCACCAGCCATTCGAAACCGAGTTTGGCCGCCTGACCCGACATTTTCGCGATCTTGATCGGGCCGCCGAGTTGGCATTTGTCCTCGCGCCCGACTACGAAACGTTGCAGAAATTGCCCGGTGCGCTCGATCACATGCCCGGTTTCCTCGACAGCCGCCGCCAGCGCGCCCGCGGGCGTGTAGGAGACCAGTCGCGGCTGCCCGAGCTCCGCATTGTTGGCCACGCCGATGATCGCGACCTTGACCTTGTTGCCCAGCGCATCCTGCTGCTCCATCGGTTCCGGTGTCGCGGTGACGGTGATTTCCTTGCCGTCGCGCAACATGGTGAAGGTGATGGCGTCGCCGGCGCGGCCCGAAACCAGGCGTTGAACGTCG
>NZ_RZSR01001564.1:0-751 GCF_004023265.1 Mesorhizobium sp. M1A.F.Ca.IN.020.06.1.1 | reverse complement strand
GTGTCGTCCGTGCGACCGGCAATCCCGATATCGGCCTCGAAAAAGCGATGAACCGCTTTGCGGGCGCGTTTCTGGTGCCGACCGAACATCTGGTCGATGAAGTCGGGGCCCATCGCCACGGCATGACCTATCACGAGCTCATGCGCCTGAAACGCCTCTACGGGGTTTCGGCGGCGGCGATGCTGATGCGGCTCGGGCAGGTCGGCATCCTGCCACAATCCGTGATCGAATATGCTTTCCGCACCTATGCGCGGTCATGGCGCGCGCAGGAGCCGGAACCGATCCGCGACCACGAAGGCTTCGCCGCCTTCGAGCGGCCGCAGCGTTTTGAGCGTCTGGTCTGGCGGGCGCTTGGCGAGGAGCTCATCTCGCCGGTGCGCGCGGCACAGCTTCTGCACCTGCCGCTCTCCCCCGTTGAACGGGAAATTCGGGGGCCGCGCGAGCAGTGACCTGTGTCGTCGTCAATGATGCATCCTGTCTCATCGACCTTCGCAAGGGCAGCCTGCTGCATGTTCTGTGCCGCCTGCCCTACCGCTTCGTTGTCCCCTTGCCGGTCAGGGAATCCGAACTGCTCGACTTCACACCCCAGGAATGGGCGCTGCTCGATGATGGCGGCATGGAAACCTTCGATCTGCCGCCTGAGCGGATGGGAGATGTGTTCGCGCTGAAGCGCCAGCACGGCCGCCTGTCGGCCAATGACTGCTTTTGCCTCGTCACCACGCAATATCACGAGGACGGCATCCTCCTGACC
>NZ_RZSR01001563.1:0-754 GCF_004023265.1 Mesorhizobium sp. M1A.F.Ca.IN.020.06.1.1 | reverse complement strand
GCCCTTGCCGAGGAGAAGAAGGTCGGGCTGGAAAAGCTCTCGCTGGAGGACCTGCGCTCGATCCATCCCGGCATCACCGACGACATCTTCTCGGTGCTCGCCGTGCAGAATTCGGTGAAGAGCCGCGTAAGCTTCGGCGGCACCGCTCCGTCGGAAGTGAGGAAGCAAATCCGCTACTGGAAAAAGCGCTTGGCCAAGGCGTGAAAGGCTGATTGATGCAAACTGACAAGATTTTAGAACGCTACAGCCACCAGAAATCCAACCTGAGCCTGGCTCTTCTTTCCGACGAGGACGGTGGGGAGCCAACGATCCTCATACAAGGTTCAAAGCGAGCGCTGCACCTTCTCGCAGAACTTCTCCTTGCAGTCGCTGATGAGAAAGCCAACGACGGCTTCGGGATGGGACCAAGAAGCGCCGGAAGTTTCCATTTTTCCGCCACGTCCGAGTTTGGCGTTTATGTCCGTCGGCTGGACGAATAACGAATTCTTGGGGCTTGATTTTGCCGGGATGCAATGCGCCGAAAACTCGGCTAAAAGCGCGGCTGGACAAAACAGTTTCGAACGGATGGATCGATGACCCGAGGCAGGATTTTGGTGACGCTCGCGCTGCTGGCGGCGGTTGTCACCGTCACGGCCTGCGGCAGGAGAGGCGGCCTCGATACGCCTTACGAGGCTGCCGTGCAGGCGCGCAAGGATGCGGAGCGAGCCAAACAGCCGCTGCCGCCCGAGCCTGAGAAACCGGTCAAGGACAAGAA
>NZ_RZSR01001562.1:0-758 GCF_004023265.1 Mesorhizobium sp. M1A.F.Ca.IN.020.06.1.1 | reverse complement strand
GCCTTCCAGGCCCCAGACGCGATGCCAGAGCGCGAGCCCCTCGGCGAGGAGGACGAGACGCTGCTGTAGTGCCGGCGGAAGGCCTCGGAGTGGGGGTGGGAGGGCTAGCGCCCGTCCTGCAGCAGCGTCTCGTGCGCCTCGCCGAGGGGCTCGCGCCCTGGCATCGCGCCACGGCGCTAGGGTGCTTCGGAGCGGGGGTGGGAAGGCTTGAGCCCGCCCTGCAGCAGCGTCTCGTCCTCCTTGCCGAAGGACTCAACGATCCCTCGCATCGCGTCGCGGCCCTGAGGGGCCTGGGAGCAGCTGTGGCGGGGCTTGCGCCCGCCCTGCAGCAGCGTCTCGTCCTCCTTGCCGAGGGTCTCGAGCACCCCGATGATCGAGCCTCGGCCCTGAGGGGCTTCGGAGCGGGTGTCGGAGGGCTTGAGCCCGCCCTGCAGCAGCGTTTCGTCCTCCTTGCCGAGCGACTCGACAATCCCGAGCATCGGGCCTGGGCCCTGAAGGGCCTCGGAGAAGGGGTGGCAGGGCTTGAGCCCCTCTTGCAGCAACGTCTCGTTGCACTGGCTGAGGGGATCCCGCCTTGGCGTCGTGCCTGGACCCTGACGAGCCTCGGAACTGGTGTGGCAGGGCTTGCGCCCGCCCTTCAGCAGCGCCTCGTGCTCCTGGCCGAGGGACTTGACGACCCCTGGCATCGCGCCTCGGCCCTAAGAAGCCTCGGAGCAGGTGTGGCGGGGCTTGAGCCCGCCCTGCAGCAGCGTCTCGTC
>NZ_RZSR01000156.1:0-8575 GCF_004023265.1 Mesorhizobium sp. M1A.F.Ca.IN.020.06.1.1 | reverse complement strand
CTCGTACCGAACGCCTGCACGGCTGAGATGACCGCGGCGAAGTCGGTGGTGATGGCTGCGAGGGCGGCAGATGCAGCGGTAGCATTCTGCTTCACCTTCAGCATCACTTGGCGCTGGTCGTAGATGCGCTGCGCGATGGCATCCATGCCAACGTCGATTTCACTGGTCGTTGCCATTTCACATCATCCCTTGTTGAGGCTGCACTGTCTCGACACCGATCGGCTTGCCGTCCGGTCCCTTCACGATCCGCTTGGGAGCCGTGAGGGCTTGCGTCACCACCTGCATGAACTGGCCGATCTGGGCCATCATCGCGGCGTTCTGGCGCTGCAATTCGACCAGCAATTCCGAATCGGCAGTGTTCGGTGCCGGCGCCGGTGGCTCGATGTCGGGCAGACCGAGCTTGATCCGCTCCAATGAGCGCTGGTCGCGGCGCTGAGCAGCATCAGCTGCGTACTTGACGGCATCGGCGTGCTGGCTCGCGCGGGCGTCAATGCGCTTGCCTTCCAGTTCGGCCTGCTTTTCTTGCATGTTCATGGCGTGCAGCTCGCGCTTGTTCGCCATGTCCTGTTCGGCCGCCTGTTTCTTCAAATCGGCATCCTGCTGAGCGGCTTTCGCCTCTGCCTCTGCCTTCATGGCGTTCGGATCGGGCTTCTGCGGCTGAGGCTGCGCAGCCATTTCCTTCATCTTGTCGGCGAACTCGTCGATGGCGGCATCCATGCTTCGACCAGGACGGAACGGCGCCACCGCGAATTTCAGCAGCTCGGCCGCAAATGGAGCCGTTTCCGGCCTTTGCTGGACCATTGGAGCCAACTGCGCGAGCGTGCCGCCCAGCGCCGTCAGGAACTCGCTCCGGCGCTGCTTTTCGGCATTCTCGTCGGGCTGGATAGTGCTGTCCGTCTCGATGTCGAGACTGAAAGCCCGGATCCGCTGGTCGTGCAGGAACTCCATCACCTGGTCGATGGTGACCGTCTTCTTCAGATCGTCGATCTGCTTGGCGATGCCCTGCAACTGGCCCTGGGCCTGCTGCATGATCTGCTGCGCGGCTTCCGGGTTCTGCTGCGCCATCTGTGCGATTTCCGGGTCAGCCTGGGCCTGCTGCAGTTCCTTTTCGATCGCCTTGGCTTGGGCCTCGAGCGGCTTCACCTGCTTCGCGAGATCCGCATCCGTCGGCAGGTCCATCTGGCTCATGTCGAGCAGGGTTTTCTGCTGGAAATTCTCCGCCATGATCTCGGCCGCGATGCGCGCCGCGTCCCGCGCGATGCGCACCAGCTCGTTCTGCCGATCCCTGATACGAACTGACCCGTATTGCGTCTTGATCTGCTGCGCGCCCAGCGTCTCGTTCGGGTTTGTCTCACCCCGCATGATGTCGGAAAGACCGCTGATCTGGTAAATGTCGTCGATCAGCTGCTTTCGAAGCGCGATCAGCTGGGTGATCGTGGTCGCGATCATGTCGAGCGGCAGCCAGACGATCGTGTCTTTCGCCGCGCCGTTGCCGAATGCCGCCCAGTTGCTGACCGGTATCATCACCTGCCGGTCGGTAACCGACTTCAGCGCCGTCTCAATGGCATCGCCGATCTCACCCGCGCCAGCCGGATAGAAACCACGTACGCGCAGCGCGTCCGTGAGCGACGACACGCGATTGGTGATATCGTTTATTTCCTCGATCTGATCCTTGTAGAACAGGTAATCCGGGACCGGGATCAGGCTTTCGGGCTGCACCGTGCCATAGGCCGGCTGCGGGCAGGGGAAGAACCCTTCCAGCGTCAGATGCGGCTCACCCTCGTCGAGCACGACGTCAACGCCGGGCGAGACCCAGACCACCTTGTTTTCCGACTTCGACCACAGTTCCCAGACGCGGGCCTTGAGCTTCCCGTCGCTGTTGTTCTTGTCGTCCTTGCGCTTGGCGAATTCGGCATCCTGATAGGCATTGCCGGAAGTGGCCTTGAAGCGCTTGCGCATTTCCTTGCGCGTCATCCAGGCGCCGCCGGCTACCCAGTCGACATCCTTCCACTCACGGGCCGGATCGTGCACGAAGTCGCGGCGGTTCTTGTGCTCGATGCAAACGCGCTCGCTGAAATTCTCGCCCTTGTTCTTGGTCTCGTAGCGCAGCCACATGCAGCCGCGGGCCAACATGGCGAGGTCGTCGCGCACGGAGCGCATAACGCCATCCATGTTTTCCTGATCGAAGGCCACGACTGTCGAACGCTCGACCAGTTCGGATGCCGTGCGCGGCAACGGACGCCGGTCCTGAAAGCGGGGGGCAACCACAGGCACCGGAGGCCGCGAATACATCGACGGCTTCAGAACCTCGATGTTCGCCCAGAAGATCTGGAACTCGCGGTCGCGCGTGATGCTGGCGAGGCGCGCCATATCGGCATAGCGCTTCTGGATGTTGGTGCACCGCTCCTGATAGTCGGCATAGCCGGCCTTCTCTTGATCGGTGATCAGTTTCAGCCAGCCCTTTGAGGACTTGGGCTTGAGCGACGGATCGACCGCATCCGGGCCGGCGTCGAGCTCGTCGTCTTCGGTCTCATCGCTCATACACGGATCCTTCGCGCGCCAGCGCCGTCGTCAGGCATGCCTGGCAGCTGGATATGGCCTTTCGGCACCGTCGGGTCTGACGTCTTCGTCTTGCTCACCCATGGCCGCGACATGCAGGCGTACCGCGTCTCGTCGGCGGCGTGGTCTTCCTGATCGGTGTTCAGGTCTTCCGGGTTCGCCTCGTCGTGCTGCAGCGCCGGCAGCGTGCGGATCGTGTGCACGCATGTGTCGAAGAAAAACAGCATCGGCCGCCCTTCCTCATCACCATCGAGCCGACCGCGCAGCTGATCCCAGCCGCCCATCGCGCCGCGTCCTGCCGTGCGCTTATTGTCCGCCCTGCGAAACGTCGCTCCGTTCGTCCCCGTCGTGCCGCTTGCCATGCGCTCGGCGATCGACGGACCGCCGTCCTGGCTGAATGCTGCCGGATCGAGCACGCCATAGGCGATAGTGTCGTCATAGTCGCGTTGCCGAACGCCAGCCCCGACGGCTCCCGCATGCAGTTTCAGGCCGACGTCGGGCAGATACTTGCCGGACTTGTCGAGCTTTACGCCATACCACTCACGATACTTCACCAGCGCGCCACGCGGGATCACGATGCCAGGCGCCACGATCGTGTCATCCGATGCGACCGCATACCAGCCGAACGCGAAAGGCTTGGCGCTGCCCCAGTCGCCAGCCCGGAAGCGGGTCCAGTGATCGGGAATGTGGAACGGCTTCACCACATGCCGGCGACGCTCGAAATTGTCGAAGTATGCGCCCTCGACCACATCCCAGTCGCCAAAGCGCATTGCGCGCACCAGGCTTTCCGAGCCGAGACCCATCAGTCGGCTCTCGTAGCCAGGGTCATTGTCGTTCATGCTCGGATTGTCTTCCAACTGAGCCGGGATGTATTGCCGGCGCATGCCGCCTTCGCTGAGTTCGGTCGTGTAGACGTTCAGCGGCAGCGCACCGTCGATGAACGTGGCCTTGACGAACTGGTGACCGATGCCGCCCGGGTTCGCGCCGCACAGGATGCGAGGAAAGCGGCCGGCATAGTGGGCAGGAACCTTGATACCGACCATGCGCACACGGTTGCGGAGGAAGCGGTAGATCGTTTCCGTGAAGTGCGTCAGCTCGTCGATCAGCAGCACGTGAATTTCCGCGCCCTGATATTTGAACCGGTCCTTCTCGTCCTTGCAGTGGCACAAATAGATCCTTGACCCGTTCCAGAACCTGATTTCGTCCTCGACAATGCTGACAAAGCCGCATTCGACCCAGCCGGCGAGCATCGCGCGAAAGCCTTGCGGGCCTTCCATGTGGTTCTTGACCAGATCGTCACGAATGCGGCGAAACAGGTAGACCTGAAGGCCGGGGATCTCGCTGCACCAGGTGATCGCGGCCACGCGCATCAGATGCGATTTGCCGCCGCCAGCAGCGCCGCCATAGAGCGCTTCCGTTGCAGCGGTTTGAAATGCGACCGACTGCTTGGGATGAAGTTCCAGATCAATTATTGCGGCTGAGGCGGACATTCAGCACTGGCACGAGCGGCGCGCCATCCTTGCCGGTATGCTCGACCCGCTCCTTGAACATGCCGAGATGCTTGCCCAGGTCGACCAGCGCGGATTTCTTGTCGTGCATCTTGATCTTGATGCCGGTCTGGGTCAGCGACACCTCAGAAACCGCAGCCGCAGTGTCGTCGTCGATCGTCTCGCTTGGCACCAGTTCGACCGGGTAGACGCCGAGGCCGTTCGGATCGGCGTTTTCCGATTTGGTGTCGACGGGGCTCTTGCCCCAGCGGACCGCCTTGCGGATGTCGGCGAATGCGATCTTCGCCAGTTCGGCAACGATCTTCTCTTGCGTCACGCCGAGCCTGTCAGCGATGGCTGCCTGCCTGGCTGCGATGGCCTGAGCGACCATAACATTTGATAATAGGCGCGATCCCTGCACCTGTGCTGTCAATTCGCTATAGCCGGCGCGCTTTGCCGCTGCTGTCGCGTTCAGATCGACAAGATATTCGTTGACGAAGAGCGCCTGTTTCGGCGTTAGTTCAGGCATGTGGCAGTCTCCCGGTCTGAGCGGGTGCGAAAAGATAAATGGTGGTGGGCGCTTCATGGCCGTGATCAGTCGACAGGCCGAGATGCAGTACTATGAGACCATGAGCGGGAACGACGCGTTCACGGTCATCATTCGGGGGGTCGCTTATCTCGATTTTGAGCTGGAGAAGTTGCTGGCGGTATGCGTGAAAGTACCTGCCGAACTCAAAGCGATGAACTTGGATTTTGCGAAGCGCTGCTCTTGCTTCATGAATGGTCCCGCCGACTCAGTAACGAGCCAGATTGTACCGTGGCGAGCGGCGGAACAGAACAGGAATCTGTCGGGAGCAGGCGCAATGCGACACCTAGGTTTTGTCTAAGGGGTTTCGCCTCGAAAGTCAATGTCGACCTCTCGCTAAGAATTTGAAATGCTGAGCACAAGCGCGCAGATCGTGGTGCAGGACGGGAGCCATTTCCCGGTCGGTCGCGCCGTGCTTCATGGCGATCTGCGCTGTGGTCAGACCCGACACGCAATAGTCGATCAGCCGAGCCGCAGAAGCCCGTCCCATTTCTTTGACAAAACCGTCGAGTTTATCCATGGCCGCGACCCTGCTGTCCGAAATTTCTGTCGCGTAGCCGGAGCTGGTTCCTCGCAGGAAGTCCGCGGAGGAAGCAACGGCGATGCCAGCCCGCTCCCATAAGATTGCGAGGTGGCTCCCAGCATGGAACAGCGCATCCTGCCTCTTGCGGCCATAGCGCCATTCGAAGGTGCCAGGCCTCGACCGGATCGCTTGCAGGTCATTACGCTTCCCAGAGATGCGAAGCTTGACCGTCGTCACTTTTGCGCCGTCTTTGCCGCCGTCGAGCGCCTTCAGCTTGTCCACCGCGCGCGGCTCACGTTTCCGGTCTGCCTGCCGCTCATCTGCGGTGACAACTCGCGAAGCCACAACCTTCTTCGGGGCGGCGAAAGGTATTTCGTTGAACAGCTTCACCGACGGCCGCATTGCGGTTCGTTTCTTCACACGCCTCATTGCGGACGCCTCGTCATGACCGATGTCGACATACTAGGTGGGCAGCTTGGCTCAGCCGGTGCGTTCAAATTCATTCTCCTTTGTGGGGTGGCGCCGCGCCGAAGGAGTCGCCGCGGCGCGCACAGATCAGGCGACCAGGCGCATGACCTGTCGCTTCTTCTTTGTCTTCCGGAACCAGATCATCGCGAGCGCGCGCCACTCGGGTATTCGCATGGTCTTGGCTTGCACCCGGGCTTCATCTTCGGCGGTCAGGTAAAGGTCGCCGATCGCCTTGATTAGGTCTTCCGGATCGAACTTCAGCGAGAGTTCTTTGTCCGACATGAGGTAATCGGCTGCCTTGATGTGCAGAGCCGTGATGGGCGCCAGATGAGCCTTGGCCAGCACTTCCAGGATGACCCGGGCGCCCATAGAAGTGCGGCGGCTTACGAGACCCCTGATTGCCGCGATAGCTATAGTGTCGCCGGGCTTGTACCGTCCCGAACCCGGCAAACAGTGAAGGACGCGAACGCCAGCTCGGTTGCAAACGTTTTGTACGTCGAGAGCATTCTCCTCCTGAGCGAGTACCGCAGCTTGGTGAATCTGGAGCGGCGTCACGCCTAGGCGTTGTGTGTTTTGGCCAACAAACGCAGCTGCCTGCGACTGGGTGTCAGGCGCCTCCACGATCATCACCGGAATCAGGCTGATGTGCGGGTTGCTTGCTGCCGCTATCGCGGTGTGCTGCCCGTCGAGCACCTTCAGGATTGTGCGGCCGTCATGCTCTGCATAGGCGCAGATCGGGGGCTTGAATTTCGTCCAGCAGAAGGTCTCGATTATCTGACGGATTTGACGTCGGCCTTTCTCGCCGATCGTGCGCTGGTATTCATGATCGACGAATAGCGTCGTCGGATCGACACGCTCACAAATCGGTTCGCCTGTGCCGGGTTGGTGCGGCGCGAGGCCAGCCAGGCTAACGGCGGTAATGGGGTTCAATAGCTGCATTTTGGGGTTCCTGAATTGCTCGACCAGAGCGGGACGACCTCGACATGAGAACGCGGCGCGAAACTCGGAGCGGCGGGGGTGCCGAGCGACCCTGTGGTTCTCCCGGTCCCCAACTTCCTCCACCTTCGCCCACCGCTCATCTCGATCATGGTCAAGAAAGCCTTTCCTGGTTTGTTGACTTCAGAATGGGCTCGGCTCGGATGGATGAGCCAGACCACGACGCGAGGCTTCTCGCCGATAGATTTCCGCCAACGCATCCAATGCGGTTTCGCCCTCGGCCGACGCGGACAAAATCCTGCAAAGCGCCTGATGCTCTGTCGAGAATTGCCGATCAGTGAGGACTCGGATGTTGGTGACGTACCCTCTGAGCAGAGCCTGAAGCTGCGGAAACTGACTGTTAGCGACGCTCGTTCGCTCAGCTCGCCTGGCGTCGACCTCGGCGATCATCCGCTTATAGTCCGGCAGCCCCACGCCGACATCGACGAAGCGCTGCAGCTGCTGCCGAAGGTCGGCCCACGTCGTATTCGCAAGGTTTACCCAGTCGTCGATGATGGCGTTGCGGGTATGCACAAACCTGCTCGACATCTCGATGATGGCTTCTAGGACACCGGGCGCCAGATCCATCTCGCGGGCCATCTTGTCGTCGTCATTGCTGGTCGGGTGCATCTTCGAACCTTCCGTTTGCTAGGTTGAAATTGATCTTCAGCTTGCAGGGATGGCCCAGTTCGTCGAACCGGGTTTTCTTGTGGTAGATGACCGCTTCGGTGCAGCGCTGGCCCTCGTCGAACAACTTCGGGCGGTGCACGACCAGGCCCTGGTCGACGCGGTTATCCCAGTGTTTCGAGCCAGCGATGTCGTCGAGCTCTGGCGGGCTACCTTTGCGAGGCCCGTCCATCTTCGCGGGATGGGCGAGGATTTGCACATGGCATCCCATGTCCTGGCTGAACTTGTAGATCGCTGTCAGGCAGCGGCCGATGTATTCGGTCTCTGTCTCGCGCGGCTCACGTTGGCTTTCGAGGCGATTCCAGGGGTCGAGCTGGACGACGCGCGCGCCGTGACGGACCACCGCCACCTCTGCCGTTTCGAGCAGCCAATTCAGCGTCGGCGTCTGCTCGGGGTGCTGCATGAAAAGGTAATGGTCGTTTATCCAGGCGTCCGAATATCGAAGTTCCTCGAACGACATATCACGTTCGAGCTTGCCCGCATGCAGCGTCCGCAGGATGCGTCGATAGTGTGGCTTTGCGCGGGTCTCGAACGTTGCGACCGCCACACGGATATCGTTCTTGTCGGCGATGTCGGCCCACACTTGCGCCATGACCGCAGTCTTGCCGTGACCTGGGTGCCCGGTGACCACGGACATGGTTCCCGGCGCGAACAGAACCTTGCCGCGCCACGCCGGCATGTTTGGCACTTCCCAGGCGCGGATCGGCGGCAACTCGGGCAATTCCGCCAACGTGTACAGGCCAGTCACTGGCCACGGCAGAGCACCCTCGGTGACGAGTTCTTTCAGCGCTTCCGGGCCGTCGGCGCGCAACATGTCGTTGGCGTCTTTGATCCCTTCCGGCCACTCGACGAACCAGAATTTCGCCGCGCCGAGCAGATGGGCCATGTCCTGCCTGAGGGACAGGCCGGTGTCGTCCATGTCGCCGCACCAGATGAACCGTCTATGCCTACCAAGGCCCCGATGCAGAGCCTGCTCTACATAGTCGTACCCTGCCGGTTCACCGGGCTTGCCCTCACCGTCGTCCTTCTTCTCGCGACCGCCGTTCGGGACTGACAGGATGCGATCGAGCGGGAACCCGGCTTCCACCATGGCGGCCAGGTCCCATTCCCCTTCCACCAAATAGACGTCGCCAGGCTGGGCGGCCAACACGCGATCGAGATTGTAGAAGCAGAGCTTGCCGCCCTTCTCCCCGATGAAGTCTTTTTCGGGAAAGGCGCACGCCTTCCAGTTCACCCGCTTGCCGCCAAGGTGATAGGGAAAGAAAATCGCTTCGCTGCGCCTTTCGAGCC
>NZ_RZSR01001561.1:0-760 GCF_004023265.1 Mesorhizobium sp. M1A.F.Ca.IN.020.06.1.1 | reverse complement strand
GCCGGGAGACCGGGTCGCACAGCCGGAGAAGAAAAATATGGCGCGTGTCATTTCGGTCGAGGTGGAGCGATTCCCCATCGCGGGCACCTTCACCATATCGCGCGGATCGAAAACCGAGGCTGAAGTCATCACCGTGACGATCGCCGACAACGGACATGTCGGGCGCGGCGAATGCGTGCCCTACAGGCGCTACGGCGAGACGATGGAAGGCGTGCGCGCCGCAATCGAGGCGATGCGCGGCCAGATCATCGACGGCATCGGCCGCACCGCCTTGCTCGCGGCCATGCCGGCCGGAGCGGCCCGCAATGCCATCGACTGCGCCTTGTGGGATCTCGAAGCCAAGCTGGGCGCCAGGCCGGTGGCGGACGCGATCGGGGTCGTTTCGCCTAAGGCGCTCGAAACCGCCTACACGCTGTCGCTCGCCGAACCTGAGGCGATGGCGGCGCAGGCCCGCGCCGCTGCCTCGCGGCCGCTGCTCAAGGTCAAGATCGGCGGCGACAACGACGCGGCAAGGATTCGCGCCGTGACGCAAGCCGCCCCGCAAAGCCGCATCATACTCGATGCCAACGAGGGCTGGACCGATAACAACATCGTCGAGAATCTCGCATTCGCAGCCGAGCACGGCATAGTGCTGATCGAGCAGCCGCTGCCGGCCGGCCGTGATGGCATCTTGCGCGAAATCGCGCATCCCGTGCCGATCTGCGCCGACGAAAGCGTGCACGAGGCGAAGAACCTCGAAGCGCTGGTCGGCCTTTATGAC
>NZ_RZSR01001560.1:0-761 GCF_004023265.1 Mesorhizobium sp. M1A.F.Ca.IN.020.06.1.1 | reverse complement strand
ACAGGTATAGGCGAATTCCTCACTGTCAGTTTCCTCGCCGCGCATGGCTCTGCTCAGCGGACGGTCTTCCCGGCTGATGGTCTGGCCGTCTTTGTACGCCAGCGTTTCGATCACCAAGTCGGGCGTCCCAAAGGATCTCCGGGACTCCGTCGATAGGCCCATCAGTTCCGCCGCGAACCGGTTGCGGATCACCTGTCGCGCTTGCGGATCATAGGTGAACCAGACCGCCACCGGCGCCGTATCCAGAACGGTTTCCAACTCGCGCGTGCGTTCCGCGATTGCACGGCCGGCTTTGATCATGGCTTGGGCAATCGTGTCGAACTCGGCGACAGACGTCGACATAGGTTTGACCTCGCTCCCTTTGCCGAGCGAATCGGCGCGCGCGGCGAGGTCGACTGTCGCCTTGGTGAAGGTTTTACCAACCACGTAGCCCAGAGTGAGCGAAAAAAGCAGCGCAGTTAGGCCTGTTGCGCCAATCTGTGCGAGAGACCACCAGAGAGGTGCCTGAACATCAGAAAGCGGAACATTGGCGGTGTAGAACCAGTCCGAATAGGGCGATCGATAGTACCCGGCCAGCAGCGTGGTGCCTTCGAAATTGCGAGATCGGAACGTACCGGAGCGGCCGACGACCTTTGCTAAATATTCCGGCAAACCGGGCTTGCCGGTCACCTCACCATGCAACTTGGACCTTGCAACGTAGTTGCCCTCACGATCACCGACAGCGACCGTCCACCCCGCTGGGACCGCGGGCAGCATAGCAA
>NZ_RZSR01001559.1:0-763 GCF_004023265.1 Mesorhizobium sp. M1A.F.Ca.IN.020.06.1.1 | reverse complement strand
CCCTCAGTTCGCCCGCCACTTCGCTGCGCAGGTCCTGATCGATCTGGATGATCGCCAGTTCCATCTCGCTGATGCGCCCGCGCGTCTGCGCGGCGGCGGCGATCAACTGCCCGTTTTCGCCGTCGAGCCTTGCCTCGGCGCGTTCGCGATCGGCCAGACGCGAGATCGGCACCAGCTTCTTTTTCCAGAGGTCCCGCATGCCCTCGAGCTCGATCTTGGTGAGGGATATCTCCTGCTGCTTGCTCCTGAGCTGGGCCTCGATACCCGCGATCTCCTGACGGAACTGCACGATGCGCTCGCGTAGCTGTGAAATCTTGCCCTCGCGCGCCTGCCGCCGCAGCGCGAACAGCCTGTTCTCGCCGTCGATGAGATGACCGATCTGAGGGGCATGCGCGTTTCCCGACAGCTGCTCGGGATAGAGCACCGCCTGGGCGCCGTCGCGTTCGGCAATCAGCCGGGCGCGGCGGGCAGAGAGCTCGTCGAGACCGTTGTCGACGATGGCGAGATTGGCACGCGCCACCGTGTCGTCCAGCCGCACCAGGACGTCGCCCGCCTCGACCGTGCTGCCGTTCTGCACGTTGAGAGCGCCGACGACGCCGCCTTGCGGATGCTGGACGGACTTCACGTTCGAGCCGACGACCAGATGGCCGCCTGCGACCACGGCTCCGGCAAGACTGCTTGATGCCGCCCAAAGGCCGAGCCCGCCGACAAGCAGCGCCGCTGCGATCGCTCCCGCCCGGACGTTCCTGCGAATGGCCTGACG
>NZ_RZSR01001558.1:0-765 GCF_004023265.1 Mesorhizobium sp. M1A.F.Ca.IN.020.06.1.1 | reverse complement strand
CCTCAAGCCGGACAGCGCCGATGCGGTGAGGGCGGCGGGTGAGACGATGGTCACCTTCTCGGCCGAAATGGCGGCAGCCGAAAAGGAGCTGAAGGCCTTTCTTTACAAGCATCTCTACCGGCATGCCGAAGTGATGCGCGTGCGGGCCGACGCCGAGCAGATCGTCCGCGACCTGTTCGATGTCTATTTCGCCGACCCGCGCGCCATGCCGGACGGCTGGCGCGAAGGGCTCGACAGGGCGCAGGATCGCATCAAGGCGCGCAGCGTCGCCGATTTCCTGGCCGGAATGACCGATACCTATGCGCTCAAGGAGCACAGGCGATTGTTTGACCATACGCCGGATTTGGGCTAGGGCGAGCCACGATTTTGTCGGCCAAGCAGCCGGTCCCTCTTAAAGCCCAGAGCATACCCGATGAATATCTTCGCCGATTTCAACGCGCGGATCGTAAAAGCCGTCGAAGCCCTTGATCTGAAGAACAAGGATGGCGGAGCGCTGGATCTGTCGCGCATCGCGGTCGAGCCGCCGCGCGACGCCAGTCATGGCGACCTTGCCACCAATGCGGCGATGGTGCTGGCAAAGCCCACCGGCCAGAACCCGCGCGCGCTGGCCGAGCAGCTGACCGCAGCGCTGCGCAGCGATGCCGACATCGCTTCCGACGATGTTGCCGGCCCGGGCTTCGTCAATCTCCGGCTGAAGGACGGCTTCTGGCAAGCGCATTTGGCAGTGCTGCTCGGCGAGGGCCGCAACTATGGCCGCTCCAAGAT
>NZ_RZSR01001557.1:0-766 GCF_004023265.1 Mesorhizobium sp. M1A.F.Ca.IN.020.06.1.1 | reverse complement strand
GATCTATATGGACCTTGTACGCCATGGCCATGTCGATGAGAATTACATGGCCGAGCAGGTGCGGCGGGCCGACACCACGGATGGTGATATCGACACGCTGTCGCACCGGATCGCCCAGATCCGCACCTGGACCTTCGTCTCCAACCGACCGGGCTGGCTGGCCGATCAGCTACACTGGCAGGAAAAGACGCGCGAAATCGAAGACAGATTGTCGGATGCGCTGCATGAGCGGTTGACGAAACGCTTCGTAGACCGCAGGACTTCCGTCCTCATGCGGCGCCTTAGAGAAAATACCATGCCTGAAGCTGAAATCAGCCCAACCGGAACCGTGCTCGTCGAAGGCCATCACGTCGGCGAGCTGCAGGGTTTCCGCTTCACCGCCGACCAGAGCGCCGGCGGCGAGGACGCCAAGGCGGTGCGCACCGCTGCCCAGAAGGCGCTCGCGGCTGAGTTCGAGGCGCGCGCCGAGCGCTTCGCCGCCTGCGCCAACGGCGATCTGGCATTGGGCTCGGACGGTGTCCTGCGCTGGATCGGCGCGCCGATCGGCACCCTGGTTGCCGGCGACGAGGCTTTGAAGCCGCGCCTTGTGCTGCTTGCCGACGAGCAGCTCACCGGCCCTGCCCGCGACAAGGTCGCGGCGCGCGCCGAGCGTTTCGTCAATTTTCAGATCGAGTCGCTCTTGAAGCCGCTGGTCGATTTGAAGAACGCCGAGCAGCTCACCGGCATCGCGCGCGGCATCGCCTTCCAGCTCGTCGAGCATTTCGGC
>NZ_RZSR01001556.1:0-767 GCF_004023265.1 Mesorhizobium sp. M1A.F.Ca.IN.020.06.1.1 | reverse complement strand
GATCATGGAAGACGCCGTCGCCGCGCTGCGCAATGATCTCATGCCGCATTGCCGGATTGTCACCCCGAACCTGCCGGAATTGGCCGTGCTGACCGGATCGGCGATCGCAGTCGATGAGGCATCCGCTTGCCGCCAGGGTGAGGAGTTGTCGAGAACTCTATCGACGGCCGTCCTCGTCAAGGGCGGTCATGCGCGCGGCAACGAAGCGGTCGACTGGCTGTTGCAGCCGCAGTGCCCTCCCCTTCGATTTATGGCACCGCGCCTGCCGCGCGAGATGCGGGGGACGGGCTGCATGCTCTCCAGCGCCATTGCCGCCTCGATTGCGCTCGGGATGTCGCTGGAAGAAGGCGTGCGCCGCGCCAAGCAATTTGTTTTCGACGCGCTTGCCGGATCGGAATGACAGAAGAAATGCGAGGCCATCGGCTTCGTCTGCGACCGTCCCATTTCCAGTCGAGAAATACTCAGCTTGGGTCTAGCCCCTGTTTGTCCGAGGCCCTATGGCAAGCCCGACAGCAGGGATAGCCATCCACACCCCGACCAACCGACACATTTGCCGCCTTGACGAGGAATCCGGTATTGCCGCTCTACCAGCCTTTGATCCGCCTCCTGAAATGCCCCGACCTGTTTGACGCCATCGACCGCATGCCGGCACTTAGCACGCCCGTTGGCGAGCTGATGTTCGAGGTCTTCAATCCATCGACGGGCGAATTGCTGGCGGAACTTCCCGACATGAGGATTGCGGAGACGCGCGCCGCGATCGACAGGGC
>NZ_RZSR01001555.1:0-768 GCF_004023265.1 Mesorhizobium sp. M1A.F.Ca.IN.020.06.1.1 | reverse complement strand
GCGCTGCGGCATCAAGCCGAGCGGCTCGCAGATCCTGCCGGTCTTCGTCGGCGACAATCGCCGTGCCATGGCGCTGGCCACGGCGCTGCAGGGACGCGGCTTCGACGTGCGCGGCATCCGCCCGCCGACCGTACCCGAGGGCACCGCCCGGCTGCGGGTCTCGCTGACGCTCAATGTCGAAACGGCCGATATCGCCGATATGATCGAAACGTTGGCGGAACTGAAGCGCATCAACATATGAGCAGAACCTTCATCATCACCGGCACCGATACCGGCATCGGCAAGACGGTTGTCGCGGCCGGCCTCGCCGGCCTGCTGGGCGGTACCTACTGGAAACCGGTGCAGTCGGGCCTTGACGGCGAAACCGACAGCCAAGCGGTCGCCCGCCTCGGTGAATTGCCGCCCGAGCGGATCCTGCCTGAAGCCTGGCGCCTGACGCGGCCATTGTCGCCGCATCGTGCCGCCGAGCTCGAGGGCGTGACCATCGACCCCGACCGCCTCGCCCTGCCCGAAGCCGAACGTCCCTTGATCGTGGAGGGCGCCGGCGGCCTGATGGTGCCGCTCACCCGCAAGACGCTGTTCGTCGACGTCTTCGCCCACTGGCAGGCGCCGGTGGTGCTGTGCGCACGCACCGCGCTCGGCACGATCAACCACACGCTGCTTTCGATCGAGGCGCTGCGCCGCCGTGACATACCCTTGCTCGGCGTGGCCTTCATTGGCGAGGCGATGCCGGATACGGAGTGCACCATCGCCGGCACGGGTCAGGTG
>NZ_RZSR01001554.1:0-768 GCF_004023265.1 Mesorhizobium sp. M1A.F.Ca.IN.020.06.1.1 | reverse complement strand
AATCGACGCTGATGTCGATCCTCTATGGCTTCTACCAGGCCGACAGCGGCGAAATCCGCGTCGCCGGCAAGGCGGTGTCGATCAACACCCCAAACGACGCGATAGCGCTCGGCATCGGCATGGTGCACCAACATTTCATGCTGGTCGACAATTTCACGGTGCTGGAGAACGTCATCCTCGGCGCCGAGACCGACGCGCTGTTGAAGAGCAGCATCGCCAAGGCGCGCTCCGAGCTCGAACGGCTGGAGCGCGAATACGGCCTCGAGGTCGATCCCGACGCCATCATCGAGGAATTGCCGGTCGGCCTGCAGCAGCGCGTCGAGATCCTCAAGGCGCTCTATCGCGGCGCCGAGATCCTGATCCTCGACGAGCCGACAGGGGTTCTGACGCCAGCCGAGGCCGACCATCTGTTCCGCATCCTCAAGCAGCTGAAGGAACAGGGAAAAACGGTGGTGCTGATCACCCACAAGCTGCGCGAGATCATGGCCGTTACCGACACGGTCTCGGTCATGCGCCAGGGGACCATGGTGGCGACCAGGGTGACCAGGGAAACGACGGTCGGCGAGTTGGCCGAACTGATGGTCGGCCGGCGCGTGCTGTTGCGGGTGGAGAAAGGCCAGTCGGAGGCCGGTGCGACAAAACTCTCGGTCAAGAACCTGACGGTCAAGGATTCACGCGGCGTCACCATGGTCGACGACGTCTCCTTCGACGTGCGCGGCGGCGAGATCGTCGGCATCGCCGGCGTGGCCGGCAACGGCCAGTCGGAGC
>NZ_RZSR01001553.1:0-769 GCF_004023265.1 Mesorhizobium sp. M1A.F.Ca.IN.020.06.1.1 | reverse complement strand
GCACCGCATGACTGACCGCCGACGGACTCATGCCGAGTTCGGCCGCGGCAAGCGCGAAGCCGCCGCGCCGAGCCACGGCGACGATCACCGGCAGATGCGTCAGCAGATCTCGATCCATTCATGAATAATATCGCATAGTCCTTGCGAACAATGCAATCTTATCGATGCCGCCAAGCTGGTCCACATTGGCGCCAACACACGGGCGGTGGGGCCGATGCGCAAGGAGAAAAAACATGAATGCTTTGAGACATGTGACCTTCGCGGCAGGACTGGCAATGGCGCCCGTCGATGCCGGCGGAGCCGAACCAACGGGCTGGCAAACGCTCGCCGACGAGCGCGCCGTCATCCGCATCGCGGATGCCATTGACCGCGCCGTCGATGCGCAGGATTGGAAACTCGCCCGCAGCTTCTTCGCCGACCGGGTTACCGCAGACTTCAGCAGCCTTTCCGGACAGCCCGCGGCCACGGTCGCCTCCAACGATCTGATCGGCGCCTGGGCTGCCAATCTCAAAGGCAGCAAGACGAGCCTGCACCTGCGGACCAACCATCAGGTCGAAATAGAGGCCGATACGGCGACCGTCCGTTCCAACGGCTATGCCTGGAACAGGATGGAAGGCAATGGCGATCCGCTCTGGGAGGTCTGGGGCACCTATGAGCATCGCCTGACCCGATCGGCTCAAGGCTGGAAGGTCGACGGCTTCACGTTCCGCATGACGCATGAGCGGGGCAATCCCTGGGTGAAAGCGACGCCTGGCCAATAAGCCCATAC
>NZ_RZSR01001552.1:0-771 GCF_004023265.1 Mesorhizobium sp. M1A.F.Ca.IN.020.06.1.1 | reverse complement strand
GTGGTACACCTGTTCCTGGCCAGATCGTCCAATGGAACGTCTCCAACGGCACCGCTCAGGGGATCGACGGCTGCGGAGCAGATCGAGCTCTGCCTGACGAACGTCGCCAAGGTAGCAGAGGCAGCGGGGACTAACTTAACGAAGACAGTGAAGACGACCGTGAACCGCGCCGGGTTTTCCGGAGGCCGTTTCGTTTGATGAGGTGGAACGGCCCGCTACCGCAGCATCAGAGTGCTAAAACGTGGTCGTTATTTCAACGCCACAAGGTAGGAGCCGTTCCGTGACGCATATTACCACCATCGGGCTGGATTTGGCCAAGCAGGTTTTTCAGATTCACGGCGCTGACGCCGAGGGTTCTCCAATCGTCAACCGGAAGCTCCGCCGCGCCGAGGTGTTACGGTTTTTCGAGAAGCAGCCTGCGTGTCTGGTCGGCCTTGAGGCCTGCGGCGGTTCGCATTACTGGGCGCGCGAGATCGCAGCACTTGGTCACGAGGTGCGGCTGATCCCGCCGGCCTATGTCAAGCCGTTCGTCAAGCGGGGCAAGACGGACGCCGCCGATGCCGAGGCGATCAGTGAGGCCGTGATCCGCAAGACGATGCGCTTTGTTCCGGTCAAAACGGCCGAGCAGCAGGCGGCAGCGATGGTGCTGAAGACGCGCGGCCTTCTAGTTCGTCAGCGAACTCAGGTGATCAATGCGCTGCGCGCTCATTTATCGGAATTGGGCATCATCGCCGGCATCAGCTCGGCGAAAGTTGCGGGGTTGATCGATAT
>NZ_RZSR01000155.1:0-8616 GCF_004023265.1 Mesorhizobium sp. M1A.F.Ca.IN.020.06.1.1 | reverse complement strand
ATAATGGCATCGCGGCCACGAAGGGCCTGGCCGTCACGTTGGACGGCGTATCCTTCAGCTATGGCGAGGCATCCTTCCGGTTCGATGTCGAATTCGCCGCCGGCAGGATCACCGCCATCATGGGGCCGAGCGGTTCAGGCAAGTCGACGCTGCTCAATCTGGTGGCCGGCTTCGAATCACCAAATGCTGGCAAGGTGCTGATCGGCGGGATCAATGTCGACAATGCGCCGCCCTCGGCGCGGCCGGTGTCGATGGTGTTCCAGGAAAACAACCTGTTCGCCCATCTTTCGGTCGAGGGCAATGTCGGGCTTGGCCGCTCGCCATCGCTCAAGCTCACGGCCGACGACCACCGCGCGGTCGCGGACGCGCTGGGGCGTGTCGGCCTCGCCGGCAAGGAAAAGCGGCTGCCGAGCGAGCTTTCCGGCGGCGAGCGGCAGCGCGTCGCGCTGGCGCGGGTGCTCATACGGGACCGTCCGGTGCTTCTGCTCGACGAGCCTTTCGCCTCGCTCGGCCCGGCGCTGCGCGAAGACATGCTCGATCTCGTGGCCGGCATCCACGCCGAGCGACAGATGACCGTGCTTTTCGTCACGCATCAGCCGCAGGACGCGCGCCGCATCGGCCAACGGATCGCGTTCGTCGACGAGGGCAGGGTCGCGGCAACAGGGTCGGCCGCCGATTTCTTCGACGGTGCTGGACCGGAGGCCTTCCGGCGCTATATCGGCGATCGAGGCGGCAGCGTTGCCGGATGACAACACATTGCCCGGAAGCGGACATAATTTACGGCCAAACCGGCTGCGGGTGATCAGGCGTTTGCTTGCCTTGTCCGGGGGAGTGTGGCTAGGTCCGGCCATGCTGGTCCGGGTGGGCCGTGATTTGCCGCAAGATTACGAAAGGAAGCCGATCTGACAGCCGGCATCGAGAGGGTATGGACTAAGCCGCTGGCGCGATTTTTCGCGATGGCCGGCTTTGCCGTGGCGCTGGCGAGCTGCCAGATGTTCACGCCGCCGGACGTGCAGGAGTCCGGCTTCCAGCCCTCCGACAAGCCGATCACCGTCGACAATGTCGTCGCCAATGCCAGGCTGGCCGAAATGGCCAAAGCGCAGCATCCGCGGATTCTCGCCACTTATGGCGGCGAATATTCCGATCCGAAGCTCGAGCGCATGGTGGCCAAGGTCGTCGGCAATCTGACGGTGGTCTCGGCCAATCCGACCCAGACCTATCGCATCACCATCCTCAACTCGCCTAACGTCAATGCCTTCGCGCTGCCGGGCGGCTATCTCTATGTCACGCGCGGACTTTTGGCGCTGGCCAATGACTCCTCCGAGCTTGCGGCCGTCATCGCGCATGAGATGGGCCACGTCACCGCCAATCACGGGTTGCAGCGGCAGCAGCTCGAGGCCGAGGAAGGCCTGGCGACCAAGGTCGTCTCCGACGTGCTCGGCGACAGCCCGACCGCCAAGGCCGCGCTCATCCGCGGCAAGCTGAGGCTTGCGCAGTTTTCGCGCAACCAAGAACTGCAGGCCGACGCGATCGGCATCAAGTCGATCGGCGAAGCGGGCTATGATCCCTATGCGGCCGGCCGCTTCCTGCAGTCGATGTCGGCCTATACCGATTTCCGTTCGGTCAGCGGCGCCACGGATGCCAGCCTCGACTTCCTGGCCACGCATCCCAACACGCCGCAGCGCATCGAGCTGGCGCAGCGGCTCGCCCGCAACTTCGGACCGCCCGGCGTCGGCACGCGCGACCGCGATGCCTTCCTCGCCGGCATAGACGGGCTGCTCTACGGCGACACGCCGGAAGAGGGCTATGTGCGCGGCCAGACCTTCCTGCATCCCGGCCTTGGCGTGTCGTTCTCGGTGCCCGAGGGTTTCGTCATCGACAATTCGGCGGCCGCGGTGACCGCGACCGGTCCGGGCGACATCGCCATCCGCTTCGATGGCGTGGCGATCGACAAGTCTGTGTCGCTCACCGACTATATCCGCAGCGGCTGGGTCGCCGGACTGGACGATGCCAGCGTGCGCCAGGAAACGGTCAACGGCAACGAGGCGGCGATGGCGCATGCCAGCGCGCAAGGCTGGCAGTT
This sequence comes from Mesorhizobium sp. M1A.F.Ca.IN.020.06.1.1, assembly GCF_004023265.1. Lineage (NCBI taxonomy): Bacteria > Pseudomonadati > Pseudomonadota > Alphaproteobacteria > Hyphomicrobiales > Phyllobacteriaceae > Mesorhizobium > Mesorhizobium sp. M1A.F.Ca.IN.020.06.1.1. Next base: position 6,533 of record NZ_RZSR01000155.1, on the reverse strand, counting down.
CGATATCGCGGTCATCCGGGCCGGCGGACAGGTCTACCGGCTGCTGACTGCGGCACCCTCGGCCAGCACCGCGCTGGAGCCGGTCGCGCGCTCCGTCAGCAGCTCCTTCCGCACGTTGAGCGCGGCCGAGAAGGCGGCGCTGAAGCCGCTGCATATCCGGGTGGTCACTGTGCAGCCCGGCCAGAACATGGGCACGCTTGCCGCTCAGATGGTCGGCGTCGACCGCAAGCTCGACCTGTTCCGGGTGCTCAACGCAATGTCGCCGGGCGCGAGCGTGTCGGCCGGCGACAAGGTCAAGATCGTCACCGACAAGTAGGGTCGGCATCCGCGCAAGTGCTTCCGCAACGAATCAGCCGCGCGCTTCTATTCGGTCAAGCCGGGCGCGCGGCTGCCGCAGCAATCAGAGCCCGCCACTGCTGCCGCCTTCAGGGCTGGTCTGGCCGCCGGTGCTGCCTCCGCTGCCCTCACCACTTTGGCCGCCGCCGCCGGACCCTGAATGATCGCCGCTACTGCCGCGCCAGGGCGCCGGTCCGGTATCGGTTTGAGGTGGTTTGACCACTGTCGGGACTGTCACCGTCGGCGTCTTCGGCGCGGGTGTGCGGACAACCTTTACCTTGGTGACTATTTTCGTCACGACCTTGGGCTTGCACACTGCGACCGTTAAGGTGCTGTGCGCGGGAAGGCCGAGAATGCTCATCGAATATGCCTCTTGCCGCGCGATGCCGGCTTTGAGGAAAGCCAAGGCGCGGGCCTCGTCGGCGGGCACGCCGTTGCGGCCATCCTTGAAGATCACGGCGAGATCGTTCATCGCGTTGACGTGCCCCATGGCCGCCGCCTTGAGCAGCAGGTCCAATCCCTTGCCGGTATTCCGCTCGACATCGACACCATTGAACAAGGCTCGCCCCCAAGCGGCCATCGCATAGGGGTCTCCCTTGTCGGATGCTTCTGAATAGAAGCTGATCGCTTTCGCGGAGTCCGCGGCCAGTCCTATTCCGGACGAAGCGATATGGCCGAGCTCGAACATGGCGCGGACGTGCCCCCTGTCGGCAGCTTCCTGGATAGCTTTCCTGGCCTCGTCGACCTTGCCGGACGCCAGCAGCGCCCGCCCAAGCTCGTAACGAAACCGAGCGACGTCGGGGTAGGCCTTCACCGCCGCCTGGCAAGCCTCAGCGGCCTCGCCGGCGATCTCGTTCTGCAAACGGCCGGGCGCGACGCCCTGCAGGTCGAGCGGTGCGCCCGCCGCCTGGTCGCAGGGGTCGACGCTTGGCGACAGCTTCATCATCGCTGCCTTGGACGCGTTGCCGCCGCGGATTTGGAAGCCAATCTGGACCGGAGCAGCCGAGCCGATCTGCGGCTCGTAACGCAAATTATCGACTTCACCGGCCATCAGGCTGGAATCCGGAGACAGGGTCCGGTCCGGCAGCGACAGAGTTCCCGTTGCCGGATAGCTTGCAAGCTTCAGGCTGAGCGCGGGGTCGTTGCTCGGGAAATCGAGCTTCAGCGGAACCGGACCGACGCCAACCGGGATGCTGATATCGCGATTTGCGATCGCCTCGGCGGCGCCGGTGATCTGGCTGCCGCTCTCCGGATCCGGCTGCTTCTGCTTGGCCGTGACCTCCTGACCCTCGGCGTCATCGTGGCGCATCAGCACCACCTCGTCGACCAGCGAGGAATTCTCCCACGGAACCTGCTTGCCGTTGGTGGCTTTGACCACGTCGCGGCGAACCGCCGCCATCACCGTGCGGATTTCCTGGTTGGGCGCCAACGCGTGGCGCGAAAAGGCAGATGAGAACGGGCTGAGGGCACCGCGCCCGTCATAGGCGACCGCGCCTGGCTCGGTGGCGAAGGCAATCAGCGTGTTCAGTGAGCTCTTCACCTGCGCAAGGCCGGCGTCGCCCGCGACGATCAGCTGGTCCCTCAGCCAGTAATCCTGGCGGGGGAAAGGATTGTTCCGGCAGGCGTCGAGGATGATCACCTGGATCTTCGCTTTCGAGCGCAATTGCTCCAGCACGTCGTCAAGCTTGATCGCCTGGACCTCGATGTCGGCGGCATCCTTCAGCGACGCGTCGACGGGGATCAGGAAATTCTCGCCCCCGATCTGAAAACCGTGGCCGGAATAGTAGACGACGGCCAGATCCGCACCGTCCGCCGCGGCGAGATAGTTGCGGAACCGCTCCTCGAACTGAAGCTTGGTCAAGTCCTTTGCGACGAACACGTCGAAGCCGGCCAGCCGGAACGTGTTCGCGACGTCCTGAGCATCTTTGTCCGGGTTTTTGAGAGCCGGAATATTTCGGTATTCGGCATTGCCGATGACCAAGGCAACCCTTCGATCGGCGTGAGCCTCGAACGCGGTGAAGCACACGAGAACCAGGGCTGCAAGGAACGCGCAGCATCGCAGCATGGCAAACCCCCATCCGCTAAAGTTGGTGCAGTCAGGAAGACAGTTTACGCCGCGAGGGTCTGTTAAAGAATTCACAATCCATGGCTACGGATGCAGAAAGCCGCCGGGATGGCTGACTGATAGTCTCCTGGCGACTTCGAGTCGCTGCCTTGGCTTTCAGGCGGCTTCCGCCAGGAATTCGGGGTTCTGCTTCACCAGCGCCGCCCGCAGCTTTTCCATGGCGCGGGCTTCGATCTGGCGGACGCGTTCCTTGGAGATGCCGAGCGCCTCGCCAAGCGATTCCAGGGTGGCGCCGTCGTCGCTCAGGCGGCGCTCCTCGATGATGCGCAGCTCGCGCGCATTGAGCGCGCCGAGCGCGCTCTTCAGCCAGACCGCGCGGCGCTCGACGTCTATCGTTTCGCCGACGACCTCGTCGGGAAGCGGATCCTCCGAGACCAGGAAATCCATCCGCTCGGCGGCGCCGTTCTCATCGGCAAGCGGGGTGTTGAGGGAGCTGTCGGGGGCCGAAAGACGCGAATCCATCATCGCCACGTCGGCTTCCGGCACGCCGAGCGCGGCCGAAACCTCGCGGTAAAGCGAGGCATTGGAGAGCGGCTCGGCGCCGTTGGCAAGCCGCGCGCGCAGCCGCCTCAGATTGAAGAACAGCGCCTTCTGCGCGGAGCTGGTGCCGCCGCGCACGATCGACCAGTTGCGCAGGATATAATCCTGCATCGAGGCGCGGATCCACCAGGTGGCATAGGTCGAGAAACGCACTTCGCGGGCGGGCTCGAAGCGGGCAGCCGCTTCCAGCAGGCCGACATGGCCTTCCTGAATGAGGTCGCCGAGCGGCAAACCGTAGTGGCGGAATTTGGAAGCCATCGAAATCACCAGCCGCATATGGGCGACGGTGATCAGATGCAGCGCGTCCTGGTCCTTTTTTTCCCTCCAGCGTATAGCCAGGAGATGCTCCTCGTCGCGCTCGAGATAGGGAGCCTTCATTGCCGCCCGGACCAGTGTCCGTCCTGCCACATCCTCGATCATGCCGGCTCCTTTTGGCGGTCGTTGCACTGGATGACGGTTGAAATGACGTCGCAGCGCCCTACAACAGCCAGCAACGTGCCAGAAGCGCGAATGGTTCCGTAGTGCCGGCGGATGCATATGCCTGCCGAAAACGTTTCTGTTATCGATCCGTGACGCTTGGCTTGGCGGATTTTTCGCTGGTTTTGAGAACTGGATTTCTGGAACGGTCGATTTTTGAAATCTGGTTCCTTATTTCTTGAGCTTCCATCTGCCAGTTTGCGGCTCTCACCATGCGCCGGGGCACCGGTCAAAACGGGATCACAGAAAAATGAAATGGCTCAAATCGCTTCTCGTCGCCGGAACGCTGCAGGTTCTGGCAGTCACAGCCGGTCATGCCGGCGCCAATCTCGACCAGATCAAGCAGGCGGGCGTGATCAAGGTCGGCACGGAGGGCACCTACGCGCCCTTCACCTATCATGATGACTCCGGCGCCTTGGTCGGCTTCGACGTGGAGATCGCCAAGGCGATCGCCGAGAAGCTCGGCGTCAAGGTGCAGTTTCTCGAGGGCAAGTGGGACGGCCTGATCGCGGGGCTCGACGCCAACCGCTACGACGCCGTCATCAACGAGGTCGGCATCACCGACGCGCGCAAGGCCAAGTATGATTTCTCAGATCCCTACATCGCCTCCAAGGCGGTGCTGATCGTGCGCGGCGACAACAGCGACATCAAGACATTCGCGGATCTCAAGGGCAAGAAGGCGGCGCAGTCGCTGACCTCGAATTTCGGCAAGCTCGCCGAGAAGAACGGCGCCGAATTGGTCGGCACCGACGGCTTCGACCAGTCGATCCAGCTGCTGCTCACCGGTCGCGCCGACGCCACCATCAACGACAGCCTGTCCTTCCTCGATTTCAAGAAGCACAAGCCCGACGCCAATGTGAAGATCGCCGCGCAGGAAGAGAATGCCGATTATTCCGGTGTCATCGTGCGCAAGGGCGATCCGGAACTGGTGGCGGCGATCAACAAGGCGCTGGCCGACATCAAGGCCGACGGCACCTACAAGAGGATTGCCGACAAATATTTCGGCGAGGACGTCTCGCAGTAAGCCCAGTCATCCCTTTTGCTTGAGTTCCGGCGGGCCGTCTTTGACGGCCCGCCGATTTTTACCTGATAGTCGCTCGGCATGCGGCCAGAGGGTCGCAGCGTCCGGAAAGGAGAAGGGCTCCGTGCCGCACTGGTTGCAATTGATGCTGGAGTCGCTGCCGACGCTGCTATGGGCGGCACTGATCTTTACCGTGCCGCTGACGCTGCTGTCCTTCGCCTTGGGGCTTATGGCCGGGCTGGTGACGGCGCTGATCAGGCTGTTCGGCCCGAAACCGCTGGTCGCGCTTGTGCGCTTCTATGTCTGGATCTTTCGCGGCACGCCGCTTCTGGTGCAGCTCTTCCTGATCTTCTACGGCCTGCCGTCGGTGGGCATCCTGCTCGATGCCTTTCCCGCAGCGTTGATCGGCTTCACGCTCAATATCGGCGCCTACACGTCGGAGATCATCCGCGCCGTCATCGGCTCGGTGCCGAAAGGGCAGTGGGAGGCCTCCTATTCGATCGGCATGACCTGGAGCCAGGCGATGCGGCGGACGATCCTTCCGCAAGCGGGCCGCGTCGCGGTGCCGCCGCTCTCCAATACGTTCATATCGCTGGTCAAGGACACCTCGCTCGCGGCGGCAATAACGGTGCCCGAAATGTTCCAGGCTGCGCAGCGCATCGTCGCCACCACCTACGAGCCGCTGATCCTCTATGTCGAGGCGGCGGCGCTCTATCTGGCGATGAGCTCGGTGCTGTCGGCTCTGCAGGCGCGGCTGGAGGTGCGGCTCAACCGCTATGGCGGCTTCCTGGAGGCCAATGCATGATCGGCCTTACCAACATCGAGAAGCGCTTCGGCGACAATCTTGTCCTGAAAGGTGTCACCGTCAGCATCGACGAAGGCAGTGTCACGGCGCTGGTCGGGCCTTCGGGCGGCGGAAAAAGCACGCTCTTGCGCTGCATCAACCTCTTGGAAATTCCGACCTCGGGCACTTTGCGCATCGGCGACGAGACGCTGGAATTTCGGCCGGGCGCCAAGGTACCGGCGGCGGACATTCAGCGCGTGCGGCTGCAGACCGGCATGGTGTTTCAGAATTTTCAGCTCTTTCCGCATCGCACCGCGATCGAGAACGTCATGGAAGGGCTGGTGACGGTGCTGAAATGGCCGCAGGCGCGGGCGCGCGAGCGGGCGATGGCGCTGCTCGAGAAGGTCGGCATGGCGCATAAGGCCGATGCCTGGCCGGCGACTCTGTCAGGCGGCCAGCAGCAGCGCGTTGCGATCGCCCGGGCGCTGGCGCCGTCGCCGCGCGTGCTGCTTTGCGACGAGCCGACCTCGGCGCTCGATCCGGAGCTGGCGCAGGAAGTGGTCGACGTGCTGGGTCAACTGGCCCGCGAGGGCACCACCATGGTGATGGCCACGCATGATCTGAGACTCGCCTCCAAGATCGCGCAGGAGGTGGTGTTCCTCGATGCCGGCTCGATCGTCGAGAAGGGCCCGGCTTCGATCGTGTTCGACAACCCCGAGCGCGAGCGGACCAAGCGCTTCATCGCCTCGCTGCGGCAGGAGGAGGCGCGGAAGGAAGGCGGGGGCGGGGGATCAGGTACGATTCCTTCATAAGTTGGCGCTGCCCCTCATTGCCCTGCCGGGCATTTCTCCCCGTATAGTGACGGGAGAAAGGACGCTTTCATCAGAGAGTTCGCCAATCGCCAACGTTTCAGAATGGGCGCCAACGACGCCGTCATCTCGCTTCTCCCCGTTCACTATACGGGAGAAGGTGCCGGCAGGCGAATGAGGGCAGCGCCGACCTTCCGATATTGCGCGCAACAAAAAACCCGGCGCCAGGCCGGGTTCTTCGTTGTTCGGCAGGCGAATGCTCAGGCAGCTTCTTCCTGCTCGGCTTCCTCGTTGTCGGCCTTGGCGCCGCGCTTCGGACCCTTGTTGAGGTTGACCTCGATGAGGCGAACCGCCTCGGTCTCCGACATGCGGTTGACGGCGGCGATCTCGCGAGCCATGCGGTCGAGCGCGGCTTCGTAGAGCTGGCGCTCGGAATAGGAC
>NZ_RZSR01001551.1:0-772 GCF_004023265.1 Mesorhizobium sp. M1A.F.Ca.IN.020.06.1.1 | reverse complement strand
AACTGAAGCTCACCGAACGTTGATCCGGCATCACGCGAACTCACGCGAATTTGTTCGCAGGCTCAACTCTAGCGCGCAGAAGCTCGCCGGCAAGGCCTGAAAACATTATCTTTTTTTAATTACACTCGGCGACTTGGAGGCCCTAATTTGCTGCGCAGGGCCGGGAACCGCCGGCGATGCCTCCCATCGCGACGCGACGGAACCGGACGGCCCACTAGCTCGGAAGCAGAGCGGGATGGCCGCTCCTTCCCCAGCAGGAGGACGCGCCGTCATGCGCGCTTTGACATCTCTCAAGACTGCAACTCTCGCCGCGATTCTGATTGCCGCTCCGCTCGCCGGCGCCTACGCCGCCGGACATCACAAGGGCGCTCTCGACGCAACCGATCCAACCGACTTCACCGGACCGCGGGTGACCAGCCTGATCGAGCAGGTCCAGGGTGTGGATCAGGGCATCGCCGACGCGCGGCAAGCAAACGACATCTCGGCCTCGGAAGCGCAGCAACTGCATATGCGCGCCGCGCACATCAGCCAGGTGGCCGAGCACGTAGCCGCTTCGGATCACGGCAGGATTCCGGCTGCGCAATATCACGATCTGCTGCGCCGTCTCGACAATGTCGACCAGAAGCTGAGAACCGATACCGGCAGCGGCTTCCTGATGGGCGACGGCGCCGACGGCGGTCACTATCCGAACGGCTGAGCGGTTTCGGGCCGCGACTGCCGTTTCGAGACCAGGAAGGGACGATCTGGCGCCCGAGGGACCTGGCCCGAGGGC
>NZ_RZSR01001550.1:0-773 GCF_004023265.1 Mesorhizobium sp. M1A.F.Ca.IN.020.06.1.1 | reverse complement strand
GCGCGGCATTGCGCTGAAGATAGTCTCCGTGGCGGTCTTTGTCGGCATGCAGACCTGCATCAAGGCGGCCGGCGCCGTGCCCGCCGGACAGATCGTCTTCTTCCGCTCCTTCTTCGCCATCTTGCCGATCATCGCCTTTCTGGCCTTCAAGGGACAGCTCGCTACCGCATTCACCACGAAACGGCCGTTCAACCACATCGCGCGCGGCGTCGTCGGCGTCGGCGCCATGGGGCTCGGCTTCTTCGCGCTGACCAGGTTGCCACTTCCCGAAGCGATCACGCTGAATTATGCCCAGCCGCTGCTGGTCGTGGTGTTCTCTTCGATCTTCCTGGGCGAGACGATCCGCGTCTATCGCTGGACCGCGGTCGCCTTCGGCCTCGTCGGCGTGTTTATCGTTTCCTGGCCGGAACTGACGCTGTTGAATTCCGACGAGGCGCTCGACGACCAGGAGGTGCTTGGCGTCATGGCGGCGCTGATCGCCGCGGCGATCTCGGCCGTCGCCATGCTTCTGGTACGCAATCTCGTGCAGACCGAGAAGACGGCGACCATCGTGCTGTGGTTTTCCTCGACGGCGAGCGTGCTGGCGCTGCTCACCCTGCCTTTCGGCTGGCAGATGCTGACGCCGATGCAAGCCGCGCTGCTTGTCATGGCCGGCTTCTGCGGCGGGCTCGGTCAGATCCTGATGACGGCCGCCTACCGCCACGCCGAGGCTTCGGTCGTGGCGCCTTTCGAATATAGCTCGATGATTCTCGGCGTCGTCATCGGCTATCTTG
>NZ_RZSR01001549.1:0-774 GCF_004023265.1 Mesorhizobium sp. M1A.F.Ca.IN.020.06.1.1 | reverse complement strand
ATCGTGGTGCATTCGCTGACCAAGTTCATCGGCGGCCACGGCAATTCGATCGGCGGCGCCATCGTCGACGGCGGCACCTTCGATTGGTCGAAGTCGGGCAAATACCCGATGCTGTCGGAGCCTCGCCCTGAATATGGCGGCCTCGTCCTGCACGAGACTTTCGGCAACTTCGCCTTTGCCATTGCCGCGCGCGTGCTCGGCCTGCGCGACCTCGGCCCGGCGATCTCGCCCTTCAACGCCTTCCTGATCCTGACCGGCCTGGAAACCTTGCCGCTCAGGATGCAGCGTCATTGCGACAACGCCGCGAGCGTCGCCGCCTGGCTTTCCAACCATCCAAAAGTCGCCTGGGTGAACTATCCCGGACTGCCGAGCGACAAGAACAATGCGCTGCAGAAGAAATACTCGCCGCAGGGTGCCGGCGCCGTTTTCACCTTTGGCCTCAAGGCCGGCTACGAGGCCGGCGTCAAGTTCGTCGAGGCGCTGGAACTGTTCTCGCACCTCGCCAATGTTGGCGACACCAAGTCGCTGGTCATTCACCCGGCCTCGACCACGCACCGGCAACTGTCCGACGAGCAGAAGGTAAAGGCCGGTGCCGGCCCGGACACGGTCCGCCTGTCGATCGGCATCGAGGACGTCAACGACATCGTCGCCGACCTCGAACAGGCGCTGAGCAAGGTCTGAGCGCGATGTCCGCCTTTCTCGCGGTTGATCCCGAAACTGTCGAGCCGGAGGCCGGCGCGCCGGCCTCCGGCTCGACAGTTTCGGGATCAACCG
>NZ_RZSR01001548.1:0-776 GCF_004023265.1 Mesorhizobium sp. M1A.F.Ca.IN.020.06.1.1 | reverse complement strand
CAGCGAAGAGCGGCCGGACGCCGCTATCCGAGAGCTGGGTAAGCTGGTGCTGCTCGCCAAGGCCTGGCGTGCCGCGCCCGACGATGCCGAGCTGAAGCGCCTGGTCTCGACATCCGAAACACGCGACCAGATCCTTGCCAATCCGGATGCCGTCAAGGTCGAGAGCGACTGGGAGGTGCTGGGTGAGAAGATCGAGGCCCGTCGCGACGGCCTGGTCAGCCACGCGACCTGGCTGCTCGATCTGAAAAGCCCAATCCCACGATTTGCCGTCCTCCTGGACTTCTTCCCGGCCTCGGCCGGGCGCCGCTCCGGCGCCTTCGCGCCGGGGGACCGCTTCAAGGCGAGGCTGGTGTTCTATCCATCCCGAATTCCGCTTCGCGCACTGGTCGCAGAACGCCTGGGCGATGCGTCGCCCGGCAATTGGCCCGATTTTGCTCCGAACGCTGCCGGCGATCCGCTGGCCGCCTATGCAGCTTTCCAGGACGGCGCGCCGTGGCTGTCCGACTGTCCGATCCTCCTGCCGGCGGGCGCGATCGCGCTGGACGAGAAGGATGGCGCCTGGTGGCAGGCGGCGAACGATTCGCATGGCATCGCCCTGCCAGTCGCCGGCTCCGTCAACCAGACCTTGCTTGGCCTCGATCTGACAGTCACGGCAGCACTGTGGAACGGCGCCAGGCTCGAGCTTCTGGCCTCGCAAAGCAGCATCGGGAGGCTCGATCTCTCATGAACGAGCTCGAGCAGGCAGGGCTGGCGAGGCTTCGCGACAACTGGATTTC